>JANXRO010000247.1 GCA_025356765.1 Hyphomicrobiales bacterium
CTGCGCAGGTCACTTCTCTCAAAGCAAAGACATCTTCGTTTCCAGAAATGTGATGCCGCGTCACGTCGTCAAACTTTACCAACACATCAGACATCGAGAATTTTCCCATCCCTCATGCGGATCGTCCGCTGCGCTGCCTTGGCAACCGCCGGGTTATGCGTTGCGATGACTAAGCCCGTGCCCTGCCTTGCAAGTTCTTGCAAAACTGAAAGTATGTTCTCTTCCGTTGCGGCATCAACCTCACCCGTAGGCTCATCAAGAAGAAGAATAGGCGGTGAATTTGCCAAGGCAATGGCAAGACCGGCACGCGCACGCTCACCGCCAGACAATTCGGCAGGCCAGGATTCAGATCTCTGTCCGAGACCAACACGCTTGAGAATTTCCTGTGCACGCGAGACATCAGGTTGGCGTAAAATACTTTGGGCCAAGCAGATGTTTTCGAGAATCGTAAGATGGCCGACAAGATTGTTCTTCTGGAGAAGCGTTCCGAAATAGGCGGCCCGCAATCTGGTTTTTTCCAGTTCGGGCTTGCGGGTCATCGAGACAGTCATCGCCTTCACCGAACCGCCATCCGGTTCATCAATTCCTGCTAGGCAGGCCAGCAAAGTTGATTTGCCACTGCCCGATGGCCCCATCAGGGCAACCATCTCGCCTGCGCCCAAGGTGAAATTCACCCCGCGCAGGGCTTTGACCTCTTCTTCGCCCTTATGGAAGAAGCGGTACAGTTCTTCGGCTTCGAGAAGGTGCATTGCGGCTATTTCCAGCGGAAGCTGTTGGCCATGAACAGCCATTGATCAACATTGTCTGCACCCTTGGGCGCGGACAGTGTTACGGCAACCCGCTTGCCGTTCTTCACAAAGTAGAGCGTCTCATTTTCTTCGCGCAGCTGCTTGTTGGTGACGGCATTGGGTTCAGAATTTGAATCATAGGTCAGCACAACCGTGGAGCCTGATTTAAAGGTGGCGGTTTTGATTGCGACATCGCTCACGGCCCGGCCGCTCTTTTGTAAGTCTGGCACCAGGCTGGTTTTTGCAAAGGCTTCATCGATGGGTTGGACAGTATCACCCTGCTGCAGTGTGACATGATTGTATTTGTCGCTGAAGGTAACGGTGGTTCCGTCTTCCTTGCGGGCCCAACCTTCTGGTACCTTGATGGTGAAGCCTGCTGGCGATGAGAAGCTCACAAAGGTTTGATTGTCGGGAATGTCTCCCGGCGGGGAAACTTCTGGCGCAACGGGCGTCTCAGCATGAGCCTGCAGCAGGCTGGTGCCGAGAACGAGAAATGTAAACAAGAACATTTTTTTCATATTCATCTCCTGTGGAAGCCGTCCCTGGGAGGCGTGGTGGCGCGCGGGTTGGGGGTTCGCGCGCCACCTAGAGGTCACTTGGTTTTGTCGATTTGCGCCAGCAGCGCCGACAGGGCATCAGCACTGCCCTTGGCATCGGGCTTGTCGGCCCGAACTTGCTTTAAGGCCGTGTCAATCAACTTATCAAGCGTCTCCCATGCCCCCGGGTTCTTGGCGCGCATGTCGGCGCGTGATTTGTCCCAAGCGCTCTCGAGGTCTTTGATGCGGGCCTTGGCACCGGCAAGATCACCCTTCTGGGCAATCTTCAAAGTATCGTCCACAATGGCGCGCATCGGTTTCAAATCGCTGATTGTAGCAGCAGAAGCGGCGGGTGCTGGCGCAGCAACAGAAGTTTGCCCACCTGTGGCCTTCAAGGCATCCATAACAAATTGATTGCAGGTTTTGTCATCGTCCTTGCGAAGGGCGGCAGCAGCCTTTTCGCCAGCGTCTTTCATTGCGGCAATCTGTACTGCTGTGTGACCCGGCGCTTTCATCGCGGCTTCCAATTGCATGAGATCAGCCTCGCAATCGGCATGGGCAACCACGGTGGTGGCACCGAGCAAGCCAATTGCCAGAAGTGAGATTTTCAGTGAGTGACGAAACATAAATAACTCCTTTGAAGTTCTTGTTGAGATCACGCTTAAGGTGCGTCAGCCGTTGCCTGCTACGACCTCGCTGTCCTTGCGGGTGGCGGTCAGATAGACAACCAGCCCGGCAATGATGGTGAGGAAGATCACACTGGTTGCCAAAGTGCCTAGTTCAAGCCCACCCGCAATATGCGGCTTGGCGAAAAGGTCACCGATCGAAGCGCCGAAAGGGCGCGTCAAAATGTAGGCAATCCAGAAACATAGAACTGCGTTCTGCTTGAAAACATAATAGGCCACTGCGGTTAAAATGATCAGCAGGCCAAAGAGATTTGCAGCCCAGAGATAACCAAGGTCAAAACCTTCAGCGACAAGATCACCAGCCGATGTGCCAAGCGCGAAAGTAAAAAGAATTGCGGCCCAATAGAAACACTCGCGCCGAAATGTAACGATGCTGTGAATTGAAAGCGTGCCCTCAGAATTATACCAAGCCGCAAATACGATTGAAAGAATTATAGAGAAGGCAATCGTTGTTGTTTTTAGGCTAATACCAAAACCATCCACGAGATTGTCTGAAATCAAAGTGCCTACAACACTGATGAGGACAACTGTTGCCCAATAGAGTGCTGGCACATAGGTTTTGGACCGCAACTGCAGGATCAAAAACACCACGAAGATGGCAGTCATAATCCAAGAGGTGATTGTAAGTCCAAGGCCCAACCTTGTTGCAAGCAAATCCGCTGCCGTTTCACCAACAGTGGTGGACATGATTTTTATAATCCAAAACGCCGCCGTGATCAGCGGCACCTTGCTCCAAAGGCGTTCAGCCAGTGTGTCTTGCGATAGGGCAACGTCTGTCATGTGAATCTCCTGCAACGCCACTCTTGTGCAGGTGCAAACTTAGGAGAGACTTAGGGAGTGGAAACCTTACCAGAAATTATGGCTTCAAGACCGGAAGTGTCATCGCGGTTCTTGAGAGCAAGTGCCCAGTGATGCTTGTCACAAATCGCCTTGGCGATAGAAAGGCCAAGGCCTGAACCTGTGACCAAATGTGGTGCGGCCCGGTAGAAGCGGTCGAATACCAAAGGCAGTTTGTCAGGTGCGATCCCCGGCCCACGATCCTTTATGGCAATTTCAAATTGTCCATCCGCCACATCGGAGACTATGGTGATTGCTGTTCCTTCGGGCGCATAACGAATGGCATTGTCGAACAGAATTTCGAGCACCTGCCCAAAATCCTCCTTGGGCAAGTTTAATTTTGTTGATGCGGCAGGCACTTCATGCAGCATGATCGCGCGTGATTGAGCTTGCGGGTTCATCGCGGCAATTGTTGCCTGAATGATTTTCGCCATCGGTTCACATTGCGAATCTGTGGCGGGTGCATGGGCATCATTGCGCGCGAGTTGCAAGAGCCGGTTGACCAAATTGTTGGCGCGGGCCGATCCGCCTTCCAATGCCGCCAGTCTTTTGTGCTGTTCTTCTGTCTTGAGCACGGATTTCAGATTGCCGATTTGGATGGCAAGGGCGGTGAGCGGGGTTCGCAATTCGTGGGCCGCGTCTGAAAGAAACTGCTTGTGCTTTTCAGCCTGCGCCTGAACTTGGTCCACATGGTGATTGATACTGTGAACAAAGGGAATAATTTCAACCGGCACATCAGCGAGGGGAATTTGCGATGAATCTCCCAATTTGCGGCTACTCACCTTTCGAGCGGCCTTGTCCAATCCTGCAAGAATTCGATCAATCAGCAAGCTCAAAACCAGCCACGACAATGGGATAACGACCCCGATCGGAATAGCGATTTGAAGTGCTGCAGACGAGGCCTGTTCATTGCGTTCATCCAAGGGCAGGCTTACACGAATGGTCTGATCGGCAGTGGCAATGCTGTAGCTGCGCCAATCGGCCTGCCCCAGATTTTCGATTGAAAAGCCCGTAGATGTTGGTGCGGTGGAGGTGGCTGTCTTGTCTGAAGTCCGAACAAGATCACCTTTTGCATTCCAGACTTGGATTAGGAAAAGGTTGTCGGGCTCAGGGGCCGCAAAAGCGCTGTCGCCTCCTGGATTGGCGAGCCTTTCATTCTGCAAGAACCGAGCAACTTGCTTGATTTCCGCATCAAAGGATGTCTGGGCTTCGTCTTTGACATATTCATAGGTGACGGCCGCCGACACCGCGCCAACGGCAAACAGCAGCAGGGCCATCCAGAATAAAATCGTGCGGCGCAAAGAGGTCATGTGTCGGGCTTGTCCACTTTCCAGCCCGCACCCCTGACATTCTTGATGATATCTCGGCCTAGGCGTTTGCGAATGTAGTGGATCAAGACTTCGACAGCATTGCTCTCAACCTCCTGATTCCAGCCATAGATGCGCTCTTCAAGCCGATCCCGTGACCAGATCATGCCGGGTATTTCCAGAAGCGCATGAAGAAGGCCGAATTCCTTGGACGGCAAGACATAGGCCACACCTTTGAAGCTGGCCTCATGGGTATCAAGGTCAAGCCCGATCTCGCCGCAAGTCAACCGCGATGTAGATTGTCCTGCCCGACGCCGCAGCAGAGCATGAATGCGCGAGATCAACTCCCGCGTGTCAAAGGGCTTCACAAGATAGTCGTCTGCACCCTGGTCCAATCCTGCGAGGCGGTCGTCAATGCCGTCCCTTGCTGAAATGATGATGACGGGAAGTTGACTTCGCCGTTCACGCAGTGACTTGAGCAGATCCATCCCAGATTGCTCCGGTAGCATCAAATCCAACAAAGCCACTGAATAGACCTGATCGCCCAAGGCGACCTCACCATCATTGCCGGATTTGACCCAATCCACGGCAATGCCAGCGTCTCTCAAGGCCTCAACCAGGCCACGGCCAATCATGTCATCATCTTCCACCAGCAGGGCGCGCATGGCATTGACTTTCAGTATTTCAATTTGCGTTCAAACAGAACCCGTTGCTGGCAGATGCCTAGAGCCGGAAAGAATTGGCGATGGGCGTAACTCTTACTCAAGCAATCAACAGTCTAGCCTTGTTACAGATTGGTTCCAGTTACTTGTCTTCCTGTGACCAAATCGAGACGAGGCCACTTTTCGGAAAGCTGGCTTGACGATCAGGTAAGTATTGAAATCATTGCTCATGTCGCGTTGAACTTGAATCAAACCATACCAACCTAACGCCCGTCGTGCAGCTGGATCTAATTGGCGTAAAATTCCGCAACCATCCCTATGGGGCGAAGCCGCGGTTTTGGATATTCGGAACCTGCAAATTTTTTAAGTTGAATAGCCGCCATTTGTAGACACTTTGCCCCTTTAAAATGAGGCAAGGAGACAATCGTGGGCTGAGTAGCCCCAAGTTTCCTAGACACCTTGCATTTTAGTCTGCGTCATTTGTCTTTAGTCGCAAACCATCGATTTTACGGCTCAAATTCTGATTTGCTGTTTCTTCAAACGTATAGATTTCATCGCTCCAAACTCATTTTAAGGATACCGCTGGTTCATTTAAATCAGGTTCCGCACGACACGCCCGGAAGTTTGCAGCACTTCAAAAGCTCTGAAACGACGATTGTGTTTAATTATAACATGTTGACCAGCGGGCTTAAAAATCCTCGAACTTCCTGACATATCCCGCATGGCATCGCCAAGCGATTGAAAGTGGCGGGAAGCAGCTGCCCCCAGCATTGCTGAGCCCAAGAGAACTGGCTCGGGAGTGTTTGGTAAAGCAACGGATGTTTGAGTTGTGTCTGCAAGCATTTGGCAAACGAGATCACTTTGTGCAGCGCCACCGCTTGCAACAATCAATTTGATGGCGACTCCTTGGGTCGCAAATCTGTCGAGGAGCTGCTTCAGGCCGTAACCAATTCCACTCAGCCCCCCAACGTAGAATGAAATCAAATTATCTACATCACGCTCCAAACCGAGACCTGCAATGATGGCACGCGCGTCAGGTTCTGCATAAGGAGAGCGGTTGCCTAAAAATTCAGGAACGACATGCAAGTCCTTGGCGAGATCGATAGCATCCGAAAGACTTTTGCACTTATTTTGCACCTGCAGGTCCAGCCAAGCCACTAAGGAAAGTTCCGCAGCTTGTGCGAGTGCCTTCGCTTTGCCTTTGGCTGGATGCATTTCAATCAGTTGATCAATGGCGGCCCCCGCGGCAGATTGGCCGCCTTCGTTGAGCCAAAGTCCCGGTATCATCGCCGAAAAATAGGGCCCCCACACGCCACTCACGAAGATCGGTTCCTTGGCAGAGGCCATGGAGCACGCAGATGTTCCAAAAATGTAAGCCAGACGATTTTCAACGGCCAGATTTTCATCATCAACCTTGCCGCCCAAAGTGCCAACACCGCCGGCATGCGCGTCAATCATGGATGCGCCAACGGCTGTGCCTTGCGGTAATCCCAGTTCCAAAGCGGCTTGCGCGGTTAGTCCTTTTCCAAGAGCCGTTCCGGGTTCAACGATGCTTGTACCAATCCGCGCAAAGCCTTCATCGGCCAATTCGGCCAACCCTATGGCGGTAAAATAGTTTTTATCCCAACGCTTTTCATGCGCGAGATAAGTCCATTTGCAGGTGACCGTACAGATTGAACGATCAAGTGCTCCGGTTGCGCGCCATGTCAGGTAGTCAGGCAGATCAAAGAAATAATCTGCCCCTGCATACGCCTCTGGTAGATTGCGTTTCAACCACAAAAGTTTCGGCGTTTCCATTTCGGGCGAAATGCGGCCGCCAACATAGCGCAGCACATCGTGCGTACCCGCATTGATCTCTTCGGCCTCAATTGCTGAACGATGGTCCATCCACACTATGATATTGCGTTTGGGATCGCCTGAAGGGCTAACCGAAATCGGAGAACCATCTTTCTCGACGGCCACAAACGAGCAGGTTGCATCAAATCCCACACCCGCGATATTCGTTATTGAAACGCCGGATGAGGACACTGCCTCATGCACACTTGCGCGCACCGCTTGCCAAATTTGATCACTTGATTGTTCAACAACATCGCCTGCTTCGCGCCACATCGTGATATCGCGCTTTGCAACGGCCAGAAGTTTTCCAGTAGCATCAAATACACCAGCGCGCGCACTGCCGGTGCCAACATCAACTCCAACAAATGCTTTCTGTGACGACATCGATTAGAGGTCCACACTGAGCGGTAAAATGACCAGATCACGGATAACGATATTGCGAGGCCTTGTGAGCATGAACAACACGGAATCAGCAACCTCTTTGGGCTGCATCAAACTGCCATT
>JANXRO010000255.1 GCA_025356765.1 Hyphomicrobiales bacterium
CTGCCGCGGATCGCACGGGCCATGCCATGTTGCACACGCTTTATGGGCAATCACTGCGTTATGACACTGCATTTTTTATTGAATATTTCGCGTTGGATTTGATTATGGAGAACGGTGCCTGTCGCGGCATTATGGCGCTGAATATGGAAGATGGAACCATCCATCGTTTCCGCGCTCACCAAACTATTTTAGCAACGGGTGGTTATGGCCGTGCCTATTTCTCAGCCACGTCAGCCCACACCTGCACGGGCGATGGCAACGCCATGGTGCTTCGCGCAGGGCTGCCTTTGCAAGATATGGAATTTGTGCAATTTCACCCCACGGGCATCTATGGTGCGGGTTGTCTGATCACCGAGGGAGCGCGCGGCGAGGGCGGGTATTTAACCAACTCTGCCGGCGAACGATTCATGGAACGCTATGCGCCTTCTGCCAAAGATTTGGCTTCGCGCGATGTGGTTTCACGTTCCATGACTCTGGAAATTCGTGAAGGCCGTGGTGTTGGCAAATTGAAAGACCACATTCATCTTCATCTTGAACATCTTGATCCGGCTGTGTTGCACGAACGGCTGCCTGGCATTTCAGAAAGTGCGCAGATTTTTGCAGGCGTTGATGTTACCAAAGAACCAATCCCCATTTTGCCAACGGTGCATTATAACATGGGCGGCATTCCCACCAATTATCATGGTGAAGCCTTGGCGGGTGACAAGCGCAACCCTGAAAAAACTGTGCCTGGTCTTATGGCTGTGGGCGAGGCGGCTTGCGTTTCGGTTCACGGCGCAAATCGTTTGGGTTCAAATTCACTGATTGATCTCGTGGTTTTTGGCCGGGCTGCTGCTTTGCGCTGTGTTGAAACAGTAAAGCCCGGGGCACCCCACGCTGATTGGGCCAAGGACGCCGGCCAGGCATCCATCGGCCGACTTGATCATTATCGCAACGCCAAGGGCACCATGCCCACCGCAGTGTTAAGGGCCCAGATGCAACGCGCCATGCAAGACGATGCCGCCGTGTTCCGCACAGGCAAAACCTTGCAAGAGGGTTCTGATAAAATCAACGCAATCTGGAACAACATCGACAATATTGCTGTGACAGATCGTTCGCTGATTTGGAACAGCGATTTGATTGAAACATTAGAATTTGAAAATCTCATTTTGCAAGCAGCGGCCACAGTAGATTCAGCACTTGCCCGCGAAGAAAGCCGCGGCGCACACGCGCGGGAAGACTTTCCCAAGCGCGATGACAAAAATTGGATGAAACATTCCTTGGCATGGACAGACAGCACGAAGCGCAAAGTTACGCTTGGCTCGCGCCCCGTGCACACTTTTACGATGAGCAAAGACATCGATTACATCAAGCCAAAGGCACGGGTGTATTAAAATGGTAGCCTTCACACTTCCGCAAAACTCTAAAATTCAGCAGGGCAAGGTTCATCCGATGCCGGTTGGAACGAATGTCAAATCTTTCAAGATTTATCGGTGGAACCCCGATGATGGCAAAAACCCGCAGGTTGATACTTACCATGTGAACATGGATGACTGCGGGCCGATGGTTTTGGATGCGCTTGTCAAAATCAAAAACGAGCAAGACCCAACGCTAACCTTCCGTCGTTCTTGCCGCGAAGGCATTTGCGGTTCATGCGCCATGAATATCGATGGTGCTAACACGCTCGCTTGCTTAAAAGCCTGCGGTGATGTGAAGGGCGATGTGCGGATTTACCCCTTGCCGCATATGCCTGTTATCAAAGATCTGGTGCCGGATTTATCGCGTTTTTATGCGCAACATCGCTCAATTGAGCCTTGGCTTAAAACCACCACGCCAACGCCGCAAGCTGAATGGAAACAATCAGAAGCTGAACGTGCGTTGCTTGATGGCTTGTATGAGTGCATTTTATGTGCGTGCTGTTCCACATCTTGCCCCAGCTATTGGTGGAATGGTGATCGCTATTTGGGGCCCGCCGTTTTGCTGCAAGCTTATCGTTGGTTGATTGATTCCCGCGATGAAGCCACGGGGGAGCGCTTGGATAATTTGGAAGACCCGTTTCGTCTCTATCGGTGCCACACCATTATGAATTGTGCCAAGGCTTGCCCCAAGGGCTTATCGCCCGCTAAAGCAATTTCAGAAATTAAAAAAATGATGGTTGAGCGACGAGTGTAAACTGTGACCGATCATCGCGATCTTGTTTTGGCTTATCGTTCGTATAGTTTGCCGCGCGCTGAAGTGATTATCGGAATGCTGAATGCTTATGGCATTGAGGCTGTGATGTTTGACCGAAATTTCAATGCCAACAATGGTCATTTGTTGATGGCGACGGGCGGATTTCGCATCATGGTGCAATCTGGCCAACTTCGTGAGGCGCAAGATTTGCTGAAAGCATTTCGGGACACTGATAATTTTCCTGAATCTGAGTCCTTTCAAAAAAAGCCACTTTTCCATTCGGCTTGGCTTTTGTTGATGGCCTATTTGGGCGTGTGGGCGCCCGTTTGGTTACGAAAGCGCGACCGCTAGTGTTCAACAAACCCACAATGCAAACGCCCTATGATGGGTCATCCAAGCCCTTCACGATTGGCCTGAAGCCATTGGAACTTTCTGAGTGGATCGAAATCGACGATCAATGGCCACATTATATTGCCGAAAAGCAGCGGCTTTATTCTGAAATTCCCGAAAAAGTTCTGGTGGCTGAAGACAGCACTATCGATGCGCAGCAAGAAGTGTTTGATTTGATTGTTGAACATTTGGAGAAAAACTTTCCGCAGATCAATGTTCAAGAACATCAAGGATTGGGAAAAGGGCTGCTGGCCCGCGCCGCACTCTTTGTTCAAGAGGATTTGGTGTTGATGCGAAAATCAGCTGAGGGCTGGCGATTGGTTGCGGCCTCCTTGTGTTTTCCTTCGGCTTGGAATTTGTTGGAAAAATTTCGTAAACCCTTACATCACATTCATGCACCCGTGCCGGAGTTTGGTGAAGGGACGCGTAACGCTGCATTGATTGAACGCATGTTTGATAATTTGCGCGTGGAAAATCCGGTGATCCGATGGAATTGGTCGCTGCACGACGATATGAAACTTTATCACCCCCATTCAAATTCTGGCCCGGGCCGGCGCTTTGGCGAAAATGATTTGCGCGGCCACGTGATATTGCGCCTTGAACGGCAGACTTTACGCAAATTGCCAAAATCGGGCGATATTTTATTCACCATTCGCATTCAAGTTGATCCGCTGGAAGTTTTGGAGAAACACCCTGATGGTGCAAACTTGGCGCTGGCAATTGATCAACAGCTTTCCGATTTGTCTCCTCCACAACTGGACTATAAAGGCTTAAGCGACGAACGGCTTAGGCTTTCGGCGCGATTAAAACAGATTGGCCAAAAGCGATGACAGTTGCCCACCCCATCCTTGCCGAATTGCGCGCCGAGATTGATGCTGTGGACGCACAACTTGTGGCGCTTTTGCAAAAGCGTTTTGAAATCGCTGATCGGGTTATTGCTCTAAAAGCCCGTGAGGGAATTGCAGCCGCTTTGCCTGACCGCATTGAACAAGTGGTGCAGAATGTTTTGCACCTTGCTGCAGATAGCAATGTTCCGCCAAAAGCAATTGAAATGCTGTGGCGAACGCTGATTGCTGAAACAATCGCCTATGAAGAAAAAGCTTTGCGCAAAAAGGTGTGAACGCATTTGTATTGCGCTGCAATATTGGCTATAGGTCGCCCATCATCATCCCATAATGAGGCCTGCCATGTCGCTTGATTCTTTTAAATCCCGCAAGACGCTCAAGGTGAGTTCAAAGACCTACACCTATTTCAGCTTAAAGGCGGCGGAGAAGAATGGGCTGAAAGGCATTTCGGCATTGCCCGCATCCATGAAAGTGCTGCTTGAAAACCTGTTGCGCAATGAAGATGATCGCACGGTTACTAAAGCAGATATTCAGGGTTTTGTGGCTTGGCTTTCAAACAAGGGCAAAGAAGACAAGGAAGTGGGCTTCAGGCCCGCCCGCGTGTTGATGCAAGACTTTACTGGCGTTCCTGCCGTGGTGGATTTGGCCGCCATGCGTGATGGCATGCAGGCTTTAAAAGGCAACGCGCAAAAAATTAATCCACTGGTGCCGGTTGATCTGGTGATTGACCATTCGGTTGTTGTTGATAGTTTCGGCAACAGCAAAGCGCTGGCCGCAAATGTGAAGCGCGAATATGAACAAAATGAAGAGCGTTATAAATTTTTGAAATGGGGCCAAGGTGCCTTTGAAAACTTCCGCGTGGTTCCTCCGGGCACAGGAATTTGCCACCAAGTGAATTTAGAATACCTTTCTCAAACTGTGTGGACGCGTGATGAGAAACACAAAGGCAAAAAAGTAACCGTTGCTTATCCTGATACGCTTGTTGGCACAGACAGCCACACAACCATGGTGAACGGCCTTGGCGTTTTGGGTTGGGGTGTAGGTGGCATTGAGGCCGAGGCCGCAATGCTGGGCCAGCCGCAATCTATGTTGTTGCCAGAGGTGATTGGTTTCAAATTCACGGGCAAACTTAAAGAAGGTGTGACGGCAACTGATCTTGTTTTGCTGGTCACACAAATGCTGCGCAA
>JANXRO010000284.1 GCA_025356765.1 Hyphomicrobiales bacterium
TTCATATTCTTCCATCGGCGCTTCGAGTATAATCTTGCCATTTACTTCTAACACCGTGCCGCCCTTGAGAAGGTTGAGCTTCATGCCATCTTGTGTGGCCAGTTCAATCTGCCAGGTTTGTTCACCGGTTTGACGCCAATCAAAATCTGCACTCAAGTCGGCCTTGCGCGCATCGGCATATTTAAAATGAATTTGCGCGGCAATGGGCGTGGCCTTGTTGGCGGGCACTTCAATTGTAGCGTCAGCCACATAAAACGGTTCGGGCATAATTTTGGTCACAATTGAAAGCGCGTTGATGCCCGGATCAAACACGCCAAAGCCGCCCGGTTCCCAAATCCATTCCTGGTTGGGGTGCCAACGACGCACATCCTCGCGCCATGTAACTTTCAACGTCGAAACGCGGCGGCCCGTTAAAAACGCTTTGGCTTGATCAACCGCCTGATTATAACGCGAATGCCACGTGGCATAGAGCACGCGCTTTTTGGCCAAGGCATAATGCATCATGGCAAACATTTCACCCAGCGTGGGCGTTGGCGGCTTTTCGATCAGCACATGATAGCCAGCATCAAGCGCCTGTTGCGCCATGGCCAGCCGCACAGATGGCGGCGTGCACAAAGCCACAGCATCAACTGAGATGTTACTTTTGATAAGAGCTTCAAGTGTTTCAAAACACGGCACATTATCAATTTTTGAATTGCGGCTAACACCGGCCACCAATTCAAATTCAGCATTCTTGGCAATGCAAGGCAAATGTTGGTCATGGGCAATCTTGCCAAGGCCGACGACGGCAATTTTGAAAACCATTTCGAACTCCTATTTCAGTGCTTGATTGAGCGAGCTCAAAAGCTGGTCAACTTCTGCCGCCGTATTATAGTGGGCCAGCCCCACACGCAACACGCCACCTTGATCCATCAGCCCCATGCGGTTGATGGGTTCCAAAGCATAATTATGGCCAGACCAAACGAAAATATTGTCTTCTGCAAAATGCTTGGCCAAGCCTTTGGGGTTCACATCATCAACAGTGAAAGAAACCGTTGGCACCCGCCTGTGCATGGCGTTGGCCGAGGTTATGCCCCTTATGGTGAGGCCCTTCACTTGGCCCAAACCTTCGATCAACCGCCGGGTTAGCTCATGTTCATAGTGGGCCAAATTATCCCACGCTGATTTCAATCGGCTAGCCCTTGTTGCGCCTTGGCCAAACTGTTCGAGATATTCAATCGCACCTAAACAGCCGGCCATGCCTTCATGGCTGAGCGTGCCCGTTTCAAATTTATCAGGCAGATTTTCGCCAACTGGGCGCAGCTTATATCCAAATGTTTCTTGCAACAGTGATTTTCGGCCCCACAAAATGCCTTGGTGAGGGCCAAACCATTTATAGGCCGATGACACCACGAAATCTGCATTCAAGGTTTGCACATCAATAAAATAATGCGGCGCAAATTGAACGGCATCCAAATATACGAGTGCACCTGCGGCTTTGGCCTGTTTGGCAAAATGGGCCACATCATTCACCGTGCCCGTGCAATTAGACGCCATGCCCATGGCCAACAATTTGGTTTTGTTGGTCAACACCTTGGTTAAAGCGTCTGCCGGAAATTCATAAGTTTCGGGATCAAAATCTAACCAGCGCACGACTAGGCCCAAATCATCGGCCAACAACAACCAAGGCGCAACATTTGCATCATGGTCCATGCGGCTTAAAATAATTTCATCGCCCTTTTGGAAGCGTTTGCCCAGGCAGCGCGAAAAATGCAGCGTTAGCGTTGTCATATTTTGGCCGAAGATAATTTCCTCTGGCGTTGAAGCATTATAAAAATCAGCGCAGGCTTGGTGCGCATCATGGACAAGTTCACCCGCATCAACAGTTGTTTTAAAATAGCCGCCCAGATTAGCGTTTTTTTGGATCAGGCATTCAACCGTGCGGTCAATAACCTGTTGGGGCACCTGAGTTCCGGCCGGGTTATCGAAATAAATGCGCGGCTTGGTGTTGTCTTGAAGGGCCAAAGCGGGAAACTGGCTGCGCACAGCGTGAACATCAAACGGCTGGTTCAAATTTTTCTCCCTTGGCCCCAAAACTTCGCCCTGCTGTTGCTTGCCTGATCCGTCGTAATCGGGCAAGTGAATGTCGCTGGGTGTTTGAAATTTTTAACCATCCAGTCCTAAGCTTGCTGAATATTTGGTGGAGTTACAAATGAGCGATTCTGGCGATCTTGATCTTAATTCATTGAATGATGAAGAGCTTGTTCAGCAAATTCACGACGATCTTTACGATGGTTTGAAAGAAGAGGTTGAACAGGGCGTTCATATTCTTCTTGGACGCAATTGGACACCCTACAAAACGCTGACAGAGGGCCTTGTTGAAGGCATGCGCATTGTGGGTGTTGATTTCCGCGATGGCATTTTGTTTGTGCCCGAAGTTTTGCTTGCCGCCAATTCAATGAAAGCCGGGATGGCGATTTTGCGCCCCTTGTTGATTGCAACGGGCGCGCCACGGTTGGGCAAAATGATTATCGGCACGGTTAAGGGCGATATTCACGATATTGGCAAAAATCTTGTGGGTATGATGATGGAAGGCGCTGGTTTTGAAGTCATCAACCTTGGCATCAACAACCCGGTTGAAAATTATTTGAAGGCAATCGAAGAACACGAGCCTGATATTGTTGGCATGTCTGCACTTCTCACGACAACAATGCCTTATATGAAAGTTGTGATCGACACGATGAAGGAAAAAGGCATTCGTGATGATTATATCGTTCTGGTGGGCGGCGCGCCCCTGAATGAAGAATTTGCCAAAGCCGTGGGTGCAGATGCTTATTGCCGTGATGCAGCTGTGGCTGTTGAAACTGCCAAAAGCTTTATGGCCCGCAAACACAACCAAATGGCCACTGCACAATAAAAAAGCGCTGGCCGAAGCCAACGCTTTTGTCGAATGGATTGGGTGCCTTTTGAGGGGCACCCAGAATTTATTACTTACCAGAAGTAACGTGGCCTGCGAGCGAACCGAATTTGCCGGTGATGCTGCCAGCCAATGTTGGCATAACAGTTACCAGGCCAAGGCCCATAGCAGCGGCGATCAGGCCGTATTCAATTGCAGTTGCGCCTGATTCGTCTTTCAAAAATTTCTTCATAATGTCTCTCCGTTATTCAGCACCATCCCGGTCTTAAGCGTTATGCTTAGGCTCTCTGAGGATATAAATAGTTTTTAGCCTGAAGGTTTTAAGGGCAGTTGAATGAGTTCTCTTCAATTTTAACGAGACCTGCGTTGCTGGTCTTATGCTTAAGATTTGATAACAGGCTGAGATTGAATGAATTTAACCAACAAAAAAAGCGCTGGCCGAAGCCAACGCTTTTGTCGAATAGATTGGGTGCCTTTTGAGGGGCACCCAGAATTTATTACTTACCAGAAGTAACGTGGCCTGCGAGCGAACCGAACTTGCCGGTGATGCTGCCAGCCAATGTTGGCATAACAGTTACCAGGCCAAGGCCCATAGCAGCG
>JANXRO010000296.1 GCA_025356765.1 Hyphomicrobiales bacterium
TGTCTATTGCGACAAGTTCATTTCGCCTGATCAAGCCAAGGCCGAGATTGAAAAAACCTTGGGTCACAAGATTGAGCCTCGCAATGACATCAAGATTGATTCTGGCCGCCAGCACGATGCTTGGATCGGCAATTGCCTCGCACTTGGACTGTCTTCAAGCTTTCTTGAGCCACTGGAAGCCACATCAATTCATGGCACCATCGTGCAGTTGATGGTTTTCACACAGTTCCATATGAAAAATTTGGAGCGCACCACCGACCTGGATCGCAAAAGCTACAATGATTTCGTTGCAAGGCAGGTGGATGATTTTCGCGACTTCATCAACCTTCACTATGTGACGGAGCGCCGCGATACACCGTTTTGGACTGCCGTTGCCAATGACTATGTCGTTCCAGCCACCAAGGCGCGGCTGAAACTATGGCAAGAGAAAATGCCATCTCATTCAGATTTCACGCCCCTGCCCGGCCGCTTCGCCCATACCGAGCAACAGCTCTACTATCCAGTTTTGGATGGGCTTGGACTGCTGAATCGCAAAACTGCGCAAAGCTTCATGGATATTCATCCTGATCAAAAAACCAAAGCCAGACAAGCTGCTGACGGCCTTACCGCTGAATACAGCGCCGCCGCACCCCAAGCCATGTCTCACCGTCAATTCCTCAACTCCCTCTGAAAGGCCCGTCTCATGTCATTCAAAATTGCCATCATTGGCGCTGGTTCTATTGGTTTCACGAAAAAGTTGGTCTGCGATATTTTATGCGTGCCGGAATTTGCTGAAATTGAAATTGCGTTGACGGACAATAATCCGCACAACCTTGATATGATCAAACAGATCATTGAACGTGTGGTAAAATCCAATAATCTGCCAACCAAAATCACCGCCACCACTGACCGTCGCAAGGCTTTTGACGGTGCAAAATATATTATGAATTGCGTGCGCATTGGCGGGCTTGAGGCCTATGCCCATGACGTTAACATTCCGCTGAAATATGGCATCGACCAATGCGTAGGCGACACGATTTGCGCTGGTGGCATTATGTATGGCCAACGCACCATTCCGGCACTTCTCGATTTCTGTAAAGATATGCGCGAGGTGGCGCACAATGATTTGTTGCATCTTAACTACGCGAACCCGATGGCGATGAACACTTGGGCCTGTTTGGACTATGGCAAAGTGAACACCGTGGGCCTGTGCCATGGTGTGCAGAATGGCTGGCGGCAAATTGCGACGGCATTGGGCATTAAAAATCATTTGGAGCTTGATATCGTTTGCTCCGGCATCAACCACCAGACGTGGTATTTAGGCCTCAAACATAAGGGTCGCAATATTTCCAAGGATGAGTTGGTGGCAGCATTTGAAAAGCACCCGGTGTTTTCTGAACAGGAAAAAGTGCGCATCGATGTGATGAAGCGGTTTGGGTTTTATTCAACCGAAAGCAACGGCCACTTATCTGAATATTTGCCTTGGTATCGCAAGCGCCCCGAAGAAATTATGAAGTGGATTTCGCTATCAGACTGGATTCACGGAGAGACAGGCGGCTATCTTCGTTACAGCACAGAAAACCGCAATTGGTTTGAAGCAGATTTTCCACTTTTTCTGGATCAAGCGGGAAAGTCACTAACCACCTATAATCGCACTGACGAACACGCCTCGCATATTTTAGAAGCGATGGAGACGGGTCGCACTTATCGCGGGCATTTTAATGTGAAGAATAACGGTGTGATCAAAAACTTGGCGCCTGATTGTATTATCGAAAGCCCGAGCTTTGTTGATAGCTTTGGCATTAACATGGTGGAAGGCATTGAGCTTCCATTGGGCTGTGCAGCCACGTGCTCTGCTTCAGTCAATGTGCAGCGCATGGCGGTTCAGGCGGCTGTCACAGGCGATGTTGATTTGTTGAAACTCGCCGTCTTGCATGATCCTTTGGTGGGTGCCATTTCAACACCAGAAGAAGTGTGGCAGATGGTGGATGAAATGTTGGTGGCGCAAGCTGAATGGCTTCCGCAATATGCCCATGCAATTCCTGCCGCGCGCGAACGCATGAAAACCCCCAAAGTTAAAACTCGTGAATGGCAAGGCGCTGCGCGGCAACATGTGCGCAGTGTGGAAGAAATGCGCGTGGCCAAGCCAACAACAGTTGCCAATATAGGTCACAGCCTTGGCACCAAAGTGATGGGTTGACGGCCAGCCACATGGTTTTTTCCGAGGCGTTTTTGCTTGCGCTAATGATTATCTTCAGCGTGCCTTATGTGATTTGGCGATTGTTGAAGCTGGAACAATTTGCGCCACTGGCCATCGTGCAAATTATCGGCGGCGTTTTGCTTGGCCCGGGCGTGTTGGGCGTGTTGTTTCCGGTTTGGCACGCAATGGTTTTCAATGCCCAAGTGTTGGTTGCTTTGAATGGCATTGCATCCTGGGCAGTAATGATTTTTGTGTTCCTTGCCGGTGTGGAGCTTGACATTTCACAGGCTTGGAACAATCGACGGGAAACGGGATTGACGGCGGCTTTGGCCTTGGCCGTGCCTTTTATCCTCGGGGCACTCGTCGGAATAGGACTGTTGTTGCAAAGCTCGGCTTGGATGGGAACCCATGGAAACCCAGTGCAGCTGGTTTTGGGTGTTGGCATGGCCTGTGCTGTGACAGCGCTGCCCATATTGGTGCTTCTGCTTGAGCGATTGGGGATTTTACGTCAGCCTTTGGGCCAGCGG
>JANXRO010000367.1 GCA_025356765.1 Hyphomicrobiales bacterium
ACATCAACCTTCGCGTTGAACAATGTCACCCTGCCCTTTGCCTTATCCATCGCCAACAAAGGCTGGAAAAAAGCGCTGCATGATGATGCCCATTTGCGCAACGGCCTGAATGTGGCCATGGGCCATGTAACCTATAAAGCCGTGGCCGAAGATTTGGGCTATGCCTATGTCAAAGCCGAAACCCTGCTGGCCTAAGGCTTACATGCCCTTTTTGGTTTGCAAATAATAGTTGGCATTTTTGCCATAGATCATTCCACGAATAACCCTGCGCAAGGTTTCAGATTTGCGCAGGGGCATTAATGCCACCTGCATAACATCATGCAAAACAACTTTTATTGCATCCCATGCAGGCTGCGTGCCCGGCGGCTTTTGTGCAAAGCCATAATGGCGCAATGTGCCATTCATCAACCTGATTTTGTTGAGGCGTTTCACTTCTGGCGTTTTCCATGTCATCGCCATGGATATTGAATAGGTGTTACCCGTGCTCACCCAATGCGGAATTGTATAAGGCATGTAAACCGCATCGCCGGGCTTTAATGTGTGCAAGGTTGAACGCTGTTCAAAACTTTCATCATAGCGGCGGTTGCGGTGAACGGCTGGCGAAATTTCCATGTCTTCTTCACTGACCAAAACACAACCCGAATTATCAAATGTGCGAACGAATTTATCGCCTTTGATTTGGATCAGAATGTTCTCTTCCATATCAATATGAAAAGGCGTTGTGGCTTTGGCAGATGATACGAAAATAAAACCTTCAACATCTGAATAATCACCCACTTTGCGGCCTGCGGCTTCATTGGCCTCGCGCACAAATTGGTGCAGCATTTTGCCATAAGCCGGATCATTTTCCACATGCTTGATCACCATCCAAGCACTGGCAGTCTCAATGGATTTGATCACATCTTCGGCGGCCATATTGATTTTTGGAATGTCTTCTGGTTTCACCCCAACGGCAACTTTGCCTGAATTATATTCGATGGCATCAGCCGGCATAGACTTTGCCAATTGCACCAGACGCGCCAATGAAAACAACGGATTGTCGGCAAGTTTATGTTGCAGTTGAAATGGTTTTTTCAGAAAGTTTTTATGCGCAACTGCTTTGTCAACCACCACAATGCTCATGATATTTTCCTTCTGGTCAATTGATAGTAAATTGATTTGGCCTTGTCGCGCAGCTGCTGTTTAATATTCAACGCCTTCAACGTAAGCGCAAAGCGCCGCTGGCTCACGCTTTCTCCAGCAACCAAAATATCTGCCATGGCAATTCTGTCGCGCCAAATGCGGTCAATCATCGGATGATTGGGAATGGCACTGGAATCAACACGCTTGATTTTTTTCTCGGCAAAGAAGCTTTCCGTTGCATCGAGAATAAGCAAAACACCGGGCGAGAATTTTGCAAAATTCTCATCATATGCAATTTTGCCAAGCCACGCCTGATCGCCTTCAACAATGGCATAAAGCACCGCAAGAGGCTTGCCATCCAATGCCAATCGCCAAAACCGAAGCTTATCACCCGCAGCCAGATTGATCATGGAAGCGCGAAATGCGAATTGCAAGTCAGCGTCGTTCAACAATGCTGTGCCGCGTTTGCCTTTCCAGCCAGCGGCTTCAAGTTCCAGCAGGTCCCTAGTAAACTGCTCAAGTCCAGTGGAGCCTTTCAAATCATCAAGCGTTAGCTTGCCTTGCTCGCTCAATCGATTACGCAACCGCTTAAATTCCTTGCGGCGCTTCTGATCAAAGTTTTTGGCCATCCATGAATCAAATGTGCCTGTTGTTAAAAGGCAGGCGCGTTGCCAACTTTGAGTGATGGTAAAATGCTCTGCCAATTCTTTCAGAGCTTCGAAAAATTTGCCCTCGCTTGGAAGCGCCTTGAATAAAAATGGCTTGGTTTGATTTTTGAGAAAAGCTGTCAACGTTTCATCATGGGCTGATGATGCCACATGGGGCACACCGCTGGCCAACAGCGGGGACACAAAACTAGATTCCACCAAGCGTGTTGAAACAAAGGGCAAAGCCATCAATGTGGATGTTTCATTTTCGATCAAAAGCAAACTTGAATCGTCGCGCTTGCTCAAAATGGGAAGCAACAGTTCTGGCGCGTTAAAACCAGCGGGCTCCAAGGCAAAGCGCGTTAAAGCACGCCAGCCGCCTGCCCGTGCATGGCCAGCACCGCCGCTGACCACGTTAATTTTCAAATTTTTCCAATATCCTGCCAACATGCCTCAAACTCTGCAAATTTCAGGCCAAACTAAACAGCAGAGATAAAGCAAAGCATTATAGGCATGGTTTAAAAACAAAAAACCGGCCAAGGCCGGTTTTAAATTTCAATACAAACCAAATTAAACGTCAGCTTTAACGTCCAAAACTTGACGGCCGCGATACATGCCAGTCTTCAAATCAACATGGTGTGGGCGACGAAGTTCGCCAGATTTGGCATCTTCAATCCAGGTTACAGTTTGCATCTTTTGGCCTGAACGGCGCATACCAATGCGGCTTCTGGTCATTTTCTTGCGTGGTACAGCCATTTCTAAACCTCTGAAAAACAATAATAATATTTAAAAAGGCGTTGAAGCCCTTCAATTCATAATCGGGCTTATAGACGAGGATTCTGAGAGAGACAAGTCACATAAGCATCAATGCCCACCATTCGCAGCATGATATGATTTGCCAGCACTTTCACAAGGCCCGAAGGTTTGCCGGCATTGCGCTTAATTGGGTTTGGCAAAACCGCTGCCAATAACGCCGCTTCACGCCGCGTTAACTGTGCCGCTGATTTTTTGAAGTGATATTGGGCAGCCGCTTCTGCGCCATAAACCCCGGGCGCCCATTCAACAATGTTCAGATATACTTCCATCATGCGCCGCTTTGTCCAAACGCCGTCCATATAATAGGCCAGCGGAATTTCGATGCCTTTACGAACATAGCTATGCCCCTCCCACAAAAACATATTTTTGGCGGTTTGCATCGAAATGGTGCTGGCCCCGC
The DNA here is from genome assembly GCA_025356765.1 of Hyphomicrobiales bacterium. Lineage (GTDB taxonomy): Bacteria > Pseudomonadota > Alphaproteobacteria > Rhizobiales > Aestuariivirgaceae > Aestuariivirga. The sequence goes on from JANXRO010000367.1 coordinate 2,986, forward strand.
GCCGGGGTGAACCATTGCCGGTGGCTTCGTGAAATTCCACCCAATCCACGCCGTGATGTTCACAAAACCGCTGGTCTTCTGAACTTACAACAGCATTCTCAAGATAAGGCGAAATGTTATCAAGGCTAACCCAAGTTTTGTGAAGGCCATTGCCCGAAAACAACCGAAAAATCATCAAATTTGAAATGGGCACAGGCACCACGCCATAAACCAATGTCATCACCAAAGGCCAAAGCACAATAAAGCCAATAACGCCCAAGGCCCAGCGTTGCCACCGCGACCGCAGACGCCAAAAGTTTTTTATGTTTTCAAACAGGCGAATGGTCATTGGTTGAATTCTGGCGTTATTGCTCCTAGGAACAGCACTAGCACGGGACGAAACACTTTGGCAGCAACTGAAAAAACAGAATTTGAAATTGCGCTTAATCAAGCGGCCCTTGCAGCAGAGGCAGCCCTTGATCGCCTTTTGCCGAACCAGAATGAAAACCGCCTGCACGCCGCCATGCGGTATGCGGCCTTGGGCCAAGGCAAGCGTTTGCGACCATTTTTTGTTTTAGAAAGCGCTAAGCTTTCAGGCGTGTCGCTTGAACGCGCCATGCCCGTTGCGGCGGCGCTGGAATGCATCCACTGTTATTCACTTGTACATGATGATTTGCCCGCGATGGACAATGATGATTTGCGCCGCGGCCTGCCCACAACCCACAAAAAATTTGATGAAGCGACGGCAATTCTGGCGGGCGATGCGCTACTCACCATCGCGTTTGAAATTTTGGCTGATGCAGGCCAACCACCTGCCCTTATTGGCGCATTGGCCAAGGCCGCCGGACAAGCGGGCATGGTGGGCGGCCAAATGTTAGACATTGAGGCCGAGACAAAAAACTTCAGTTCCCTAGAAGAAATTTCGGCCATGCAATCTGGCAAAACGGGCGCATTGTTTGAATTTGCCTGCATCGCTGGGCCGATGATGGCGGGCCAAGATATGACGGCGCTGAAAACCTATGCCAAAAACATTGGCATCGCATTTCAAATTGCTGACGACATTTTAGATGTGGAATCAACCGTTGCCGATCTGGGCAAAGCCACACAAAAAGATAAAGCCAAGGGCAAGGCCACCTTCGTAGATTTCTTAGGATTGGATGGCGCTAAAAAACACGCAAAACTTTTGGCAGAGGCCGCAAAAGCCGCGCTGGAACCTCATGGGGAAAGTGCGATCGTTTTGAGACAGGCAGCAGATTTTATCATTTCACGGCGGAAATAAAAGCCTTGGCCTCAGCATAGGAGTTGACCAGATGCACGCGGCCCTGTGAAATGACATAGAGCCATTTCATTTTTTCCGAACTGGCAATGTCTTCCGGCGTGGTGCTTAACAATTCTTCAGTGTCTGTTGGTTTTAAGCCATCCTTGAAAATCACTGATTGCAGATCACCTTTTTGCCTGGCCATCACATCCAGCAAGCCAAATTGAATATAGCCGCTGCAAATAAATTTGGCAGGTTTCCATTTGCGCAGTTGTGGCGATTTTTCTGTAAGGCGTGACCAGCCCAATTTGATGCCAAACAAAATTGTCATGGCCAAACCCAACGCGCGCCGAAAGTCATACCGCTTGTGCACATCATCTAACAATCGGCCACCGACATTTTTGAAAAACGTTTTGCTGAAATCGTGGTTTTTAAACCGCATCACAGCCACAGCTTCGCTTGGCGATTTTCCGGTAATATAATTTTCGAAATTGGCAACACCCACGCCCTCATAAAGACTTTCCAACACGAAGGTGCTGTAAAAGCCTTCTGATTTGCGCGGCGTTAAAAATAAATAGGCCGCATGGCTGAAAAAACTGGCCGTAGTTTTGCGAATAATCCACGATGACAATGTTGGGCTGCGCGACAACAGAATATCACCGCGATCAAGATAGCGTTCTGCATCGCTTAAAAATTCTTTCACCGACATGGGAAAGTGCGGAAGCTCATCCCCAGCGTTTTGCAACATAGTCTTCCACAATGGTTTGGAATTGGCTGGAAATGTTTTCACCGCGTAAGGTTTTCACCTTTTTGCCATCAATATAGATGGGCGCTGCAGGAAGTTCGCCTGTGCCCGGTAATGAAATGCCAATATCGGCGTGTTTGGATTCGCCCGGCCCATTCACAATGCAGCCCATCACCGCCAACGTTAAATTTTCAAATCCGGGATAAGTGCTGCGCCATTGCGGCATGCGGGCGCGTACATAATTTTGAATGTCTTGCGCCAGTTCTTGAAACACCGTGGACGTTGTGCGCCCACAGCCCGGGCACGCAATCACCATGGGCGCAAAGGCACGAAGCCCCATGGTTTGCAAAATCTCCTGCGCCACAATCACTTCACGCGTGCGATCACCGCCGGGCTCAGGGGTTAAAGAGATGCGAATGGTGTCACCAATACCTTGCTGCAACAAAACCGAGAGTGCAGCAGTTGAAGCCACAATGCCTTTTGACCCCATGCCCGCTTCTGTCAGACCCAAATGCAAAGCATGGTCTGTGCGTGCGGCCATCATCCGGTAAACCGCAATCAGATCCTGCACCTCTGAACATTTGGCAGAAATAATAATCTGATCACGCCGCAACCCAAGTTCTTCCGCATAATGCGCTGATTGAATGCCCGATTGCACGATGGCTTCATGCATCACTTCGCGCGCTGATTTTGGATTGGATGATTTTGAATTTTCATCCATCAAATGCGCCAACATTGATTGATCAAGAGAACCCCAGTTCACGCCAATGCGCACGGGTTTTTGATGTTTGATTGCAATCTCAATCATGGTTGCGAAATTGCGATCTCGTTTTTCTTTGAAACCCACGTTACCGGGGTTGATGCGATATTTCGCCAAGGCCTTGGCACATTCAGGAAACTGCGCC
>JANXRO010000007.1 GCA_025356765.1 Hyphomicrobiales bacterium
AAATATATCGTCCGTGCACAGACGACCGATAAGGTGATGTTGTTTTCATCATCCGGGAAATTTTTCACATTGGAAGCCTCAAAATTGCCGGGCGGGCGCGGCCATGGTGAGCCCGTGCGGCTGCTCGCTGATATCGATGCCGCTGATGCCATCGCTGGTTTGTTCATTTATCAAGCCGGTGCAAAGCGCCTGATCGCTTCAACCGAAGGTGATGGCTTCATCGTGGCGGAAGATGAATGCGTGGCCAACACCCGCAAAGGCAAACAGGTGCTGAACGTGAAAACACCTGCCGAAGCGTTGATTTGTTCGGCTGTTGCCGAAAATGCGGATTATATCGCCACCATTGGAGAAAACCGCAAAATGCTGATTTTCAAGAGAGACGAACTTTCAGAAATGGCACGCGGCAAAGGTGTTCGTCTGCAGAAGTTTAAAGACGGTGGCCTATCTGATGCGCGTGCTTTCAAACTGGCCGACGGCCTGAACTGGACTGATTCTTCTGACCGGAACTGGAATGTGACAGATTTGGCCGAATGGATCGGCGAACGCGCCCAGGCAGGCCGTCTACCGCCACGGGGCTTTCCCAAGAGCAACAAGTTTTCCTAGTGATCTGATTAAAGATCAGTAAAGGTTTTGGCTTTAAACTCAATTTATGTCGGGCATTATGAATAAGTTATCCCGATAGAACTGGGGCAGGGCTGTTGGTGCGCGAACAAGGCGCTTCGAAGAGGGAGTGTTCCGCAAAACGCGGTTCGATCTAGGCAATGTTGGCGACACGAATTTGGATTACAAACGGGGCAACCGAAAGAAGCACTGAGGCCGCCGTCGAGCTTACTGCCTCGGAAGAACTTAAACGGTTCCGCGAAGGCAGCGTTCGCGTCACCACGGGTCCGGTTGGAACTGAAATAAAGTGGCATGTTCAAACACCGTGCTTCACCTCAATTTTTGTGATCATGGATCAGTTGCCAAAATACCAAGCTCCCATTTGCTTGCGGTTTTTCATATCCGGATGGTTTGAAGAATATTTTCAAGATGCCATGCAGGCACGTAAGCGTTTGGAAGGAATTCTAGCGCGGGGAGATCGGCATTTTCCAATAAAGACCTTTGTTGAAAAGGTGGACTCCAGGCCAAGCATGATTTCAAATCTCATTCAAAATTGCCTGAATACTCAACAACTCCCGGAAGATCTCACGGTAGAATGTGTATTTGAAAGCAATTTAGAACGCTTCAACGTGAACAAGGTTGGCAGCAAGTCCCTGATGAGCAAACTTTATGGCGTCGTTGAAAACTCATTCGCTTACCAAAATTCAACGTCATTCAGTGACGCTGTAAGCCAGGGCTATCGGGAAGTTTTAGAAACAGGAAAGCCCCGCACAGATCATGTTTTGGCTGCGTTACGCATGGCTAACAATGAAGTGCACTGGGTGCCCTATCACCGCCTTATATTTCCAAAATTGGGCAGTTCATCAAAACCGGGTGTTTCGATTATTGCAGATTTGGCCAATATTTCTTTTAAAGTAATTTAAGCAATTCTCGGGGCAGGGCCCCATTTTTGGGCGAACTAAAGCCAAGCGCTGCGGCTTTTTCGCCGCTGCGGAATAGCCCGGATTCGAGATCTTCTTCGACTGATTGTTCAAGATATTGCCGATCAGCCACCGCCAAATATTCTACAGCATCAACACCTTCAGAATGCCAAGCCCAGCGCAGAAACCCTCGTTCCACCACCGAAAAGTTAAACCGGCCCATATAGCCGCGCGAAGCCAGCCTTTGGCATGTTAAAGCCCAAATGGCATCAGGGTTCCATTTCAGCAGCACCAAATAAGACCCAAGCCGCGTGAACAGATCAACGGCGTTTTGGCTTTTTACGTGGCTATCAATCCAAAGTTCGCCGTGATACGCCAAACCACCGCGCAATTTTTCAGCGATACTGCCAGAGGGTGGGTGCGTGTGGCTTGGCACCATCAGTTCTTTGCGTCGCATATAAACGCCAATCATATAGTTGCTGCACCATTCAGCCAGACTGATATCGACAAAGTCGAACCGAAAGGCCTGCAATCCAACCACTTGGTCGGAAGCGTTTGAAAGTGCCATCCAAAACGCACGTTCGCCAGCAAAGTTGCAAACTGTATGATCATGCATCGGCCCTGGTTCAAAGCCACGAGCTGCTTTTTTCAATTGAGCAAATTCGCCCATATCGCTGCCACAGGTCACTTTGAGGCCCAAAGCACCTAGACCAGTTTCAAGATCGTTTACCAGCCGTGCAATGCCCAGTGGATTTTTCAGAGCGCTGCGCATGGGAACCCTCAAGGACAACAAACTTACGAAAATAGTGTTTCAAATTAACAACAGATTAGCAAACAAAGATAACAAATAAGGTTAACGCACCAACAACCACCCTTGGCCGCCCAGCCGTTCTTGCGGTGAAAACCGTTTTTTATAATCCATTTTCTTGGATCCTTGCACCAAATATCCAATATAAACAAAGGGAAGGCCTAGTTTTTTGGCTTTCAAAATGCCGTCCAAAACCACAAAAGTGCCAAGGCTTCGGGCAGCTTCTGTGGGGTCGAAGAACGAATAAATCAGCGAAAGCCCATCCTGCAACACGTCCATTAAGACGGCTGCAACCAGCTCTCCGCCATTGGGGTGTGAACGTTCATAGCGATATTCAATCAAACGGCTATCAACCACGGTTTCATCGATCATCGCCGCAAAGTCCAAAACCGACATATCGGCCATGCCGCCCTCAGAATGGCGCGTATCAATATAAGTGCGAAAAAGTTCATAGTGTTCAGATGTGGCCGCCGCCTTCACAGCGCCCGTCGTTAAATCTCGATTTTTTTGCAAAACGCGGCGAAAGCTTTTCGTCCACATAAAACTTTCAACGGGAACGCGAACTGATGTGCAAGCGTTGCAACTATCGCATGCAGGCCGATATGCTATGCTTTGGCTGCGCCGAAAACCGCCATGCGAAAGTTGGGAATTGAGGGCGCGCGCGTCATTGCCCAAAAGATGGGTGAACACCTTACGCTCCAACTGCCCTGGTAAGTAAGGGCATGGGCTGGGCGCTGTTATAAAAAACTGCGGAAAATTTGGGCGTTCAATGGTCATGATTTGTGCACTGAATATTGCGAATTAAACGGTGATGCGCAACCCCATTGGCAGATTATCTGCGAAGTTCTAACAGAGCCTGATTGGAGACGAAAATAAGATGAAAACAGCATGGATTGGTTTGGGCGTGATGGGTTTTCCCATGGCAGGCCATTTAAAAAACAAGGCAGGTGTGGAGCTACAGGTTTATAACCGCACAAGGTCCAAGGCCGAAGCCTGGGTGGCCGTTCATGGTGGAAAAACCGCAGCCACGCCCAAAGATGTGGGGCAAGCCGCAGACTTTGTTTTTGCCTGCGTGGGCAATGATGAAGACCTTCGCAGCGTAACCGTGGGAGAGCAGGGTGCTTTCCACAGCATGAAGCCCGGCTCAATTTTTGTAGACCACACAACAGCCTCTGCCAATATTGCGCGTGAACTTCATGCCGAAGCAGCCAAACGCGGAATTGGCTTTATTGATGC
>JANXRO010000022.1 GCA_025356765.1 Hyphomicrobiales bacterium
CTACGACGCTTGATGAATATCGCAAACATGTGGAAAAAGATGCTGCTTTGGCGCGGCGCTTTCAACCCATTTTTGTCAATGAGCCCACGGTTGAAGATACCATTTCAATTCTGCGCGGCATTAAAGAAAAATATGAGTTGCATCACGGGGTGCGCATTACGGATGCGGCCGTAGTGGCCGCTGCGCAACTTTCGAACCGCTACATCGCAGATCGGTTTTTGCCAGACAAGGCGATTGACCTGATGGACGAGGCGGGTGCACGCCTGCGGATGCAAGTTGATTCAAAGCCCGAAGAATTGGACGAGCTTGATCGGCGCATTATGCAGCTTCAGATCGAACGTGAGGCTTTGAAAAAAGAAACTGATGCCGCATCGAAAGATCGCTTGAGCAAGCTCGAAAAAGAGCTGGCCGAAACCGAAGAGAAATCAGCAACGATAACGCGCAATTGGCAGACGGAAAAAGAAAAGATAGCCTCTGCATCCAAGATCAAGGAAGAATTGGAAAAGGCCAGGCGGGATTTGGAATTGGCCCAACGCAAAGGCGATTTTGCCGCGGCGGGTGAATTGGCCTATGCCAAGATTCCAGCGCTGGAAAAAAAGCAGAAAGAGGCTGAAGACAATAGCTCTGGCATGGTCGAAGAAGCGGTTACCGAAAGCCACATTGCGCAAGTTGTTTCGCGCTGGACTGGCATTCCCGTTGACAAAATGTTGGCGGGGGAGCGTGATCGGCTGCTTCAAATGGAAGCTGAACTTGGTCGCCGCGTTGTCGGCCAAGCAGAAGCCGTTGAAGCTGTGGCCACTGCGGTGCGCCGCGCGCGCGCAGGCTTGCAAGACCCCAATCGGCCCATTGGTTCATTTCTGTTTTTAGGGCCAACGGGTGTTGGCAAAACCGAACTGACCAAGGCCTTGGCATCCTATTTGTTTGATGATGAACACGCCATGGTGCGCCTTGATATGAGCGAATATATGGAGAAGCATTCGGTGTCGCGTTTGATTGGCGCACCTCCGGGCTATGTTGGCTATGATGAAGGTGGCGCACTCACCGAAGCTATTCGCCGCAGGCCTTATCAAGTTGTGCTGTTTGACGAAGTTGAAAAAGCCCACCCTGATGTGTTCAACGTCTTGCTGCAAGTGTTGGATGATGGCAGATTGACTGATGGCCAAGGCCGCACGGTGGATTTTAAAAACACCCTGATCATTATGACATCAAACTTAGGCTCAGAATATCTTGTGGCGCTTGGTGAAAACCAAGATGTTGATGAGGTGCGCGAACAGGTGATGGGGGTTGTGAAACAAGCCTTCCGGCCGGAATTTTTGAACCGCTTGGATGACATCATTTTGTTCCACCGTTTGAAACGCGCCAACATGGGTGCCATTGTTGATATTCAAATCGAACGTCTGAAAAAGCTTTTGGTGGATCGCAAGATTGAAATTGAATTGACTGATGCTGCGCGAACACTGCTGGCGGAAAAAGGTTATGACCCTGCCTATGGTGCGCGGCCCTTAAAGCGCGTTATCCAAAAGTCGGTGCAAGATGCGCTTGCCGAGGTGATCTTGGCTGGCGACATTAAAGACGGCGACCATGTGAAGGTGGACGTGAAAGATGGCGTCATTACGCTGAACGGCAAGGTTGCCGGATCAACGGTGAAGCCTGTGGTGAAAACCGTGCATTGACAACAAAAGCACCGTCATTCCAATCTGCGTGGGGATGACGGTTGGTCGGGTGATTGCGTGCTCTGATTTAAACCGCTAGTTTTGTAACATGCCCACAGCACTTCTCAAGATACACTTTGATGGCCATCGCCTTGGTGCTGGCAAAGTGCGTTTGCTGGAATTGGTTGTTGATATGGGTTCGATCAGCAAGGCGGCCAAGGCGATGGATATGTCTTACAGACGCGCTTGGCTTTTGGTGGATGAATTGAATTCCATGTTTGGCAAACCCGTGGTTGAAACTTTGGCGGGGGGAGCTGGTGGCGGCGGCGCTCAGGTGACGGAGTTTGGTCTTGAACTTGTGCATAAATTTCGGATTCTTGAAGCCAAAGTTCAGGGCGACGTTGTTGCGGCGTTCAGAACTAACTCATAAAAAAAGCGCCACATTTCTGCGGCGCTTTTATTTATCTGTATACAGACTATTATTCGCTGGCTGGTGCTTCAGCAGGCTGGCCTGCGGTTAAATCTGCACCTGTTGCTTGGTCTACAGCCTTCATCGAAAGCCTGATCTTGCCACGGTTGTCAAAGCCCAAAAGCTTCACTTTTACTTCGTCGCCTTCTTTGACCACATCCGACACTTTGTTGACACGGGTTTGAGACAATTCAGAAACGTGAACCAAGCCGTCTTTCGAGCCAAAGAAATTGACGAAGGCGCCAAAGTCCATGACTTTTACAACTTTGCCTTCATAGATCTGGCCAACTTCA
>JANXRO010000023.1 GCA_025356765.1 Hyphomicrobiales bacterium
TTTTTTGCGGTTGCCTTTTCCATCACGGGGCTTTGTCGCAAGGTTTCCCAAATCTACGGCGCGAAAATTGGGGTTGGGCAGAGGTGGGCCGTCACCATCAAAATCCCAATGCGAAATCCAATCGGCATCAGCGGCCAATGCCTTGCGATAAGCATCGGCAGAACCCGCATGAACTTTATTATCAATACCGCGATAGGGCGTTCCATGGCCCGCACCAAACACGGCGGCATGAGACCCCTTGAGAACTTTGGAAAACCGCGTTCCAAAAAATGCCGGTTTTTGTTGAATGCTGCGCATGGCTTTGTTTAGCAAGCAATGGCCTTAGGCCGCAACCACATGCGAAGCCTGTTGTTTTTTGGCTTTTGGCCAGTTGATGCGCGAAGCTGGCAGAACCAATCTCGCATCAGTCCCCACACCCAGTTCTCCATCCAAAGTTAAATCACCGCCGTGAATTCGGGCAATTTTGCGCGCAATGGCCAAGCCCAATCCAATGCCGCCAAAGCGCCGTGTCATGCCATTTTCAACTTGCACAAAAGGTTCGAACACCCGTTCGGCATCTTGCTTGGAAATTCCAATGCCAGCGTCTCGGACGGAAATAATCAAATCGCCATTGCGCAACCGCTGCATGTTGATGTTAACAATGCCGCCCGCGGGTGAAAATTTTATGGCGTTTGTGATGAGGTTGATGATGACTTGTTTCAGCCGTGTCAGATCGCTCATCACCTGCACGTCTTCCATCACATTGGCAATCAAAGACACGTTGTTGCCAATGGCCTGATCACGCAAAATTTTCACCGCAACTTCAATCAGCTCGGCTGCGTCATTAAATTGTTCGTCGAGATGAATGGCCCCACGCTCCATTCGGGTTGCGTCCAACACATCATTGATCAGGCCTTGCAAATGTTTTGCACTTTCTAAAATTGTGCCTAGATATTCGCGCCGTGCGGACATGGGCAAGCTTTCGCCTTGACCTGCACTTAAAACTTCGCTGAAACCCACAATGGCGTTGATTGGCGTGCGCAATTCATGGCTGATAATTGCCAAGAATTGCGATTTGGCATTGTTGGCTTTTTCTGCCTCGTCTTTGGCAGTTTGAATTTGCAACGTTTGTTCTTTATGCAACGTAACATCGCGGCCCACTCCGCGAAAGCCCAGAAAATCTCGGCCATCAAAAAGCGCCTTGGCGCTTATTTCCCAATGCCAGATTTTTCCCTTTATTTCTGATTGAGTTTCAAACGTTAGAATCGGCTGGCCCTGTGTTAAACGTTCATTCAGGTTGCAATCCGCAGGCAGGCGCAAAACTGTTGCCAACAATTGGCCCCGCAAAATTTCTAACGGGACGTCTAAAATTTGACTGAGCCTTGCAGAAGCATAAACCAGCTTTGCATCCTTATCAGTTTCCCACAGCCAATCACCTATGCCCGTTTCAAATTCATTTAATAATAACTTGATCACCTCAGCGTCGCGCACGCGGTTTTCGTCTAATGCACTTTGCCTGATAAAATTGTGATGCAGCGCCATAACCACAACGCTTGTTGTGCCAACCAGCAACAAACCAAAAATGGTAAACTCAAACGGCGCACCGCCGACCAAGCGCGTCATGGAAACCACAATGGCGCTTAAAACGATCGCCGCAAAAATCAGCGCAGATGTGGGCAAGCGAATGGCGCAGAGCAAAACTACGCTGACAACCACCATAATAAAAGGATAAACAATCAAATTGGTTTGAAGCGATAAATATTGTGCAAACACCAAAGGCTCAACCGCCCACAAAATACCCAAAGTGCCAGTGAGCAAGGGCGCCAATTTTAAAATGCGTTTGGCCTTGCCAAAATCAGCGTTAACATTTTCCAAGCTAAAAAACAGGCTGCCCAAAACCAATGTTAGGCAGATGTTGGCAAAAATCCACGCCAACAACATGATCGACGGCACGGCCGCCACCAGAATTTTTCCCATGGCCAGCGTGGCGCAAAATTGAAAAAGCGCCAAAGTTGGCAAGGCCGTTCGCGTTTCTTCAACCTGGCGGCGCGCCGTTTCTGCCCCGCCGACGGGAAAGAAATATCTTTGAAACAGCGAGAAATCGGGCAACCGACCGCTTCCAACACGCGTAACCTGTTGAAAAATACCCAAAGACCACCCCAGCCCGAATCACATTATGAACGCTTGGCATTGTCTGCGTGTTTGACTTGAGGGTAAAGGACAAAGCGATTGAACGAAATGAGATTGAAATGAACCTGCCACCTGGCCACCCGCCCATTTTGCCCAAGAAAGTTGGACTTTTAGTTTTGAACCTGGGCACGCCAGAAGCCACAGACTTTTGGTCGATGCGGCGTTATCTCAAAGAGTTTTTAAGCGACAAGCGCGTGATTGAACTCAATCGCGCTTTGTGGTGGCCGATCTTGAATCTGATTATCTTGAACATTCGCCCGCAAAAATCTGGCCACGCCTATGCCCAGATTTGGAATCACGAAAAAAATGAATCGCCATTAAAAACCTTCACGCGCTCGCAAGCCGAGAAAATGGCAACCTTGTTGAACAGCGATAAATTGGTGGTGGATTGGGCGATGCGTTATGGGAAACCATCCATCGCCTCAAAAATTACAGCGTTAAAGGAACAAGGCTGTGACCGGATTGTTCTGTTTCCGCTTTACCCGCAATATTCAGCGGCCACCACGGCAACAGCCTTAGACAAGGCTTATGAGGTTTTGCAAAAGCTGCGCTGGCAACCAGCGATCAGAACTGTGCCGCCCTATTTCGACAACCCCGGTTATATTGATACCATCGCCAGCTCGCTCAAAACCTATATGAAAAATTTGGCATGGAAGCCGGATCGTATATTAATCGCCTTTCATGGCCTGCCGCGCGAATATCTCGACAAAGGCGACCCCTATCATTGCCACTGCCAAAAAACCGCTCGGTTGCTGCGCGAAAAGTTGGGCTTCACTTCTGATTTTGCCCAGATTGTTTTTCAATCGCGCTTTGGCAAAGCCGAATGGTTAAAGCCCTATGCCCAAGACACGGTTGAGGCTTTGCCAGCGCAAGGCGTTAAAAACTTGTTGATGATTTCGCCGGGCTTTTCATCCGACTGTGTTGAAACGCTGGAAGAACTGGCCATCGGTTTAAAGGAAACCTTTGAAGATGCAGGCGGCACCAATTTCGCTGTGGTGCCCTGCCTCAATGACGGGCCAGAATCGATCAAAATGCTGGCACAATTGGCAAAAAATGAACTTGTAAATTGGCTTTAGAAATATAATTTCCCAAAATCTTGAATTATTCCCATTGAATTCCTATATCAATGCAGCACAAAAGGAGATGTTCGATGTTTGAAGGCACAGGCATTTTGGTTTTGGTTATTTTGGCGGTGGTGGTGTTTTATATTCTTCGCGCCATTCGCATGGTGCCGCAGGGCTATAACTACACCGTCGAACGCTTCGGCAAATATACCAGAACGCTGCAACCGGGCCTTGGCCTGATCACCCCTTTTGTTGATCGTGTTGGCCAAAAACAAAACATGATGGAGCGGGTTTTGCCCGTGCCCAGCCAAGAGGTGATCACGCGCGACAACGCCATGGTGACAGTTGATGGCGTTGCCTTCTTTCAAGTGATGGATGCGGCCAAAGCCTCTTATGAAGTGAACAATCTTGAAAACGCCATTCTGAATATGGTGATGACGCAAATCAGAACAGTCATGGGTTCGATGGAACTTGATCATCTGCTTTCCCAACGTGATGAGATCAACCAGAAGCTTCTGGGCACGGTTGACCAAGCCACCATTGGCTGGGGCGTTAAAACCACCCGCATTGAAATTAAAGACATCAGCCCACCGCGCGATTTGATTGAATCCATGGGCCGCCAGATGAAGGCGGAACGCGACAAACGCGCCGCCATTTTGGAAGCTGAAGGCATGCGTGCCGCAGCCATTTTGAAAGCTGAAGGTAGCAAACAATCCATCATGTTGGAAGCCGAGGGCCGCAAGGAAGCAGCCTTCCGCGATGCTGAAGCGCGCGAACGCAGCGCCGAAGCCGAAGCCAAGGCCACGCAGATGGTGAGCGATGCCATTTCCAAAGGCAATGTGCAGGCCATCAACTATTTCGTGGCCAACAATTATGTAAAAGCTTTGGAAAGCTTGGCCAATTCACCCAACCAGAAAATTTTGATGATGCCGCTGGATGCAACGTCCATCTTGGGCTCTATCAGCGGCATTGCTGAAATTGCCAAGGAAGCATTTGGCAGCGGGCCAACAGGCCAAGCCGCCGTGAGCGCGCCGAAGAAACCAACTGTGCCACGAGCCTGATGTTCCGAGCCTGATGTTCAATGTGAAGGAGACTGTTTTATGAACACCCTCTTCCCAATTTTTGGAACCTATTTCTGGTGGATTTTGGCTGGCGTTTTGTTGCTGGCTGAAATGGCCCAACCGGGCTTCTTTATGATCTGGCTTGCGGCCGCTGCCGCTTTAACAGCAATCGTGGCATCGCTGCTGCATTTAGGTTGGGCTGGCGAGGCTTTGACGTTTGCCGCCTTGGCGCTTTTATGCGTGGCCGCATCTTGGCGTTTTGTCAGCCGGTCATGGGCTATAAAATCTGAAAGCCCACATTTAAACCAACGCCAAGCAGGCCTGGTGGGCCGCAGCTTTATCTTGGAAAAAGCTATCATCAACGGCAACGGCAAAATCAAAGTTGAAGACACGCTGTGGGATGTTGAAGGCGAAGATGCCGCCGCCGGAACACGCGTGAAAGTGACGGGCGTGGATGGAATGAGATTGCGAGTGAAGGGTGCTTGATCAAGCTGAGCAAAGACGAGCTGCGCC
>JANXRO010000044.1 GCA_025356765.1 Hyphomicrobiales bacterium
GCTCTCTCTTCCCTTATCGCTGTTGTGTTGGGTGCATTTGTGGGCCGCTATTATGATGGAACGCTTTGGCCACTTTCTATTGCGTTTCTGGTGTTCGGTATTGCGGCTTTTATCTTTTCAGAATGGGCCGAATTAAGACGCACAAATGTGGTTCAAAAATCTCATGCTTGATTTTGGCTGGACATGCCATATTGAAGAACCATGGCAAAAGGCTATTCAATTTTCAATCTGCTGAAACACGCTCTGCGCAAAGATGAGCCATGGCCGCAAGCTTGGGCCAAGCCCGAGCCAAAATCCAATTATGATGTGATCATCATCGGCGGTGGCGGCCATGGGTTGGCCACGGCTTATTACTTGGCCAAGAACCATGGCCTGAAAAATATCGCAGTTTTGGAAAAGTCTTACATTGGTTCAGGCAATGTGGGCCGCAACACCACAATCATCCGCTCCAACTATATGTTGGGTTCCAACACCAAATTTTTCGAAAAATCTTTGCAAATGTGGGAAGGTTTGTCTCACGAGCTGGATTTCAACTGCATGGTTTCGCATCGCGGGCAGATTGTTGTGGGCGTGAGCCCCGGCCAGATGGATACGTTTGCACGGCGCGGCAATATCATGCGCCTTCATGGCATTGATGCACAGTTGCTTGATCGCAATGAAACAATGAAAGAAGTGCCTTACCTCGATTATTCGAAAGAGGCACGCTTTCCGGTTCATGGTTCCATTTTACAGCCGCGCGCAGGCACCGTGCGCCATGATGCTGTGGCTTGGGGCTATGCCCGCGCTGCATCAGCATTGGGCGTGCATATTATCGAGAATTGCGAAGTGACTGGATTTGTAAAATCCGGCAACAAAATCACCGGTGTTCAAACCTCACGCGGCAAAATCTTAGCCGATAAAACTGGCATTGCCGTGGCTGGCCACACATCACACTTGGCGAAAATGGCGGGTCTTAAACTGCCTGTTGAAACCCATATTTTGCAGGCCTTTGTGACTGAACCTGTAAAACCTCTTGTGCACCATGTTGTAAGCTGGGGGGCTGAACTTTTTTATCTTTCACAATCAGACAAGGGCGGCATGGTGTTTGGTGGCCACTTAGATGGCTTTAACACCTACACCCAGCGCGGCCAGTTTTTCAAAATGAAAGACGTGATGGAATGTGCGGTTTCTCTTATGCCATTCATGTCGCGCATGAAGCTTCTGCGCCATTGGGGCGGCGTGAATGATATGACGCCAGATGGTTCACCCTTCATTTGTAAAACGCCGGTTGATGGCCTCTATCTGAACGGCGGCTGGTGTTACCAAGGCTTTAAAGCAACACCTGCATCGGGCTTAACATTTGCCCACACCATCGCCATTGACACGCCGCATGAATTGGCCACAGGCTTTAGTTTGGATCGTTTTGAAAGAGGCGGAGAGCTTGATGAACACGGCATTGGCAATTGGACATATAAGCAATGAAAATTCCTTGCCCGCATTGTGGTGAACGCGATGTTGCCGAATTTCGCTATGGCAGCGACGCAACCAAAACCCGCCCGGTTCACGGCAAGGGCACACAGAAAATTTGGCATGATTATGTGTTTCTGTTTGAAAACCCCAAAGGCCCGCATGAAGAATATTGGCACCATGTTTTGGGCTGCAGGCAATGGTTCAAACTGAAGCGCAACACGGCAACGAATGAAATTTTGGGGGGCGAGCAATGACGCGCTTTCGCAGACTTTCAGAAGGCGGCATAGTTGATCGCAGCAAGACGTTGAATTTCAAATTCAACGGCAAGCGCCTTTCGGGCTTTGCGGGCGACACGCTGGCTTCAGCATTGCTTGCCAACAATCAGATTACCATTGGCCGCAGTTTTAAATATCACCGTCCGCGTGGAATTTTAAGCGCCGGAATTGAAGAGCCCAACGCGCTGTTCACCACAGGTGCCAAAATGGGAGAGCTTCCCAATGCCATTGGCCCCATGATGGAATTAACCAGCGGTTTATCAGCAAAAAGCCAAAACGCCTGGCCTTCACCCACATTTGATGTGATGGCGATCAACAGCCTGGCATCGCCTATTTTTGGCGCGGGCTTTTATTATAAAACCTTCATGGGCCCATTTAAAAAGTCATGGATGTTCTATGAGCCCTTCATTCGCAGGGCTGCGGGCCTGGGCAAAACCACAACTGCTGGCGATGACACAAAACATTTCACGCGCAACGCATTTTGCGATGTGTTGATTGTGGGTTCTGGCCCCGCTGGCCTCAGCGCTGCCTTAACTGCCACGCGTTCAGGCTTGCGGGTTGTGTTGGCAGAGCAAGATTTCGTGCTGGGTGGGCAGATCAACTCATCGGCAGACGCAGCACTTTTAAAGTGGCGCGATGAAACGGTTTTGGCTTTGCAACAGGCTGAAAATTGCAGGGTTATGACGCGCGCCACAGTGCAAGGCATTTATGATGCCAACCAAGTGATCATCAGCGTGGGCAGCACAATTCTGGAATCGCTCCGTACACAGACGATTATCTTTGCAACCGGTGCTGTTGAACGCCCCTTGGTGTTTTCCAACAACGACAGGCCCGGCGTTATGCTGGCCTCGGCTTTACGCACTTATCTCAATCGCTATGCCTTGGCCCCGGCCAAACGCGCTGTGATCGCCACCAACAACGATGCCGCTTATGATACGGCGTTTGATTTGGCGGCCAACGATGTGGCCGTTACTGTGATTGATGAAAGGCTGAATATATCAGCTGACGTTTTAACCAAAGCATCAGCCGCAGGCATTGTGATTTTTCCAGCCAGCGGCATTGCTGAAGTGATTGGCAGCGAAGTGAAGGCCGTAAAAATTTCTGGTCGCCACGCCGTTACAATTGAATGCGATGTGCTGGGCATGAGCGGCGGCTGGAGCCCGCTTGTGCACTTAACTTCTCATGGTGGGATTAAACCAAAATATGATGCAGCCATTGCCGCTTTTGTGCCCGGTGGCTTTGCGTCCACGCATTTTGCTGCTGGCGCATGCACAGGAAAATTTGGCACGCTTGAAGCCATAGCAGATGGCGAAGCACAAGCCCGCAACGCTTTGGCGGCTTTGAAATTCACCAAGAAGCTTCCGGCTTTTTCGCCGCCCGTATTGAGCGCTGATCGGCCCTATGCCATTGCGCAAAAATGGACGAGCGAAGCTCCGCCCAAAGCCTTTGTTGATTTCCAAAATGATGTGACCACGAAGGATATCAAGCAGGCGCACCAAGAAGGCTATTTGAGCGTTGAACATTTGAAACGATACACCACACTGGGCATGGGAACAGACCAAGGCAAAACGTCGAACATCAACGCCATTGGCATGATGGCGGCGTTGCGCGGTCTGTCGATTGAAGAAACCGGAACAACCACTTTCCGGCCTCCGTTTGCACCGCTCACTGTGGGTGCCATTGCGGGCCGCAGCATGGGCCACCATTTCAGAACCACACGGCGTTCGCCGCTGCATGATTGGCACAAGGCCAATGGCGGAACGTTTATTGAAGCAGGCACATGGAAACGCGCGTGGTTTTATGATTGGGCTGGAAAAACGCCAGAGACGGCTTATCTGAAAGAAATGGAATTGGTGCGCCACAATGTGGGGCTTGCCGATGTTTCAACCTTGGGCAAAATTGATGTGCAAGGGCCAGACGCGGCAGAGTTTTTAAACCGCGTTTATGTGAACGGCTTTGCCAAATTGCCTGTGGGCAGGGCGCGTTATGGCGTGATGTTGAACGATGATGGTTTGGTATTGGATGATGGCACCACCAGCCGCATTTCAGACACGCAATTTTATATGACAACCACAACCGCCCAAGCAGGCGAGGTGATGAGTTGGCTTGAATATTTGCTGCAATGCCATTGGCC
>JANXRO010000052.1 GCA_025356765.1 Hyphomicrobiales bacterium
ATGGTTTAACCGCATCCACGGTTATGAGGTAAAAGAAGAAGCGCGAGACGACAGCCGCATTGTGAATTTTCCACGCTCATGCCTGCATTGCGAAGAACCTGCTTGCGTGACCGTGTGCCCCACGGGTGCATCCTACAAACGCGCTGAAGATGGCATTGTGTTGGTCAACCCTGATACCTGCAGCGGCTGCAAATTGTGTTCATGGGCTTGCCCTTATGGCGCACGCGAATATGACTATATGCAGGGCGTGATGAAAAAATGCACGCTGTGTGTTGATCGGATTTACAACACCAATTTGGAACCAGAAGACCAAGTGCCCGCCTGCGTGAAAGCTTGCCCCACGGGGGCCAGACACTTTGGAGATTTGGGCGATGCCACTTCCGATGTTTCACTGTTGGTGAAAGCGCGCGGCGGTTATGACCTTTTGCCAGAGATGGGTTATAAGCCCACCAACAAATATCTGCCACCACGGGCGCGGCGCGAAACGCAACAAGCGCATATTGAGCCCCTTAAAAAAGCTGATGGTTCTGCCATGGAAAAATTATTCTCATGGGCTGATCGGTTGTTGAGCGGTGGCAAATCTTCAAGCACCACGGGTGAAGATAATTCCGGAAAGCTGGAAGGATGAATCCCGCCTATTCGGTTATTCTTTTCACCACAGCTTCGGGCGCTGGCTATGGCTTGCTGGCGCTTACCGCGATGGCTGGTGCCAGCCATGGCCGCGCGTCAACAGTGGGTTTTGCGATCACATTATTGGTTGTTGCGTTGGCGCTGATCACCGCAGGGCTTTTATCATCCACATTGCATCTTGGGCGGCCTGAACGGGCGTGGCGCGCATTTTCACAATGGCGCACGTCATGGCTTTCACGCGAAGGTGTGTTGGCCGTGGCAACCTATCCTGCCGCCATTGCCTTTGGCGCGTGCTGGTCTGGGTTGGTTGACGCGCCGAATTCTATTGCGCCTTTGGGTTATCTGGTCGCCGCATTATGTGCCGCAACGGTTTATTGCACGGGGCAAATTTATGCCTCTCTCAAAACCATTCCGGCTTGGCACTCAAGGCTTACGGTCCCGGTCTATCTGGTTTTTGCACTGGCCACAGGCTCAGCCATTCTTATGGCGATCAGCGTTTATTTTGGGCGCTTTCAAGCAGGGGCCGGAAACTTCCAAGCATTCTTCACACTCATCTCGATCTTCGGCGTGATTGTTCTGAAATATCTTTATTGGCGCAACTTGCGCAAAGCCCGGGGACAATACACCATGGCCGTCGCCACGGGCTTGGGCGAGGGGGTGCGGCAATGGGAAGTTCCACACACATCCACCAATTTCATTATGAAGGAAATGGGCTATCAAGTGGCGAGGCGTCGTGCCCGCAAGTTGCAACAGATTTGCACGCTGTTGCTGGATCTCTGTTTCGTGTTGTGCCTGTTCAGCCCCAAATTTCCAATGCTGGCTTATCTGATTGTGCCTTTGATCATGGTGGCCGCTTGGGTGGAACGCTGGTTGTTTTTTGCACAAGCCGAACATGTTGTTGGTTTGTTTTATGGCAAAGAACGGGTATAGCTTGCAGAATTAATCGCAATCATATAAAGAAATCTTTATATAGATTTTATTCGAGGTTCTCATGTCCCGCTTATCATTTACCCAAGCCCTCAACACCAAGCCTTGGCTTTTGGCCGATGGCGCCACCGGCACCAACTATTTTCAAATGGGGCTGATGAGCGGTGACGCGCCTGAAATGTGGAATTTTGAACATCCAGACCGTGTGCGTTTGTTGCACAAACAGTTCATTGAAGCGGGCGCTGACATTATTCTTACCAATACATTCGGTGGCAATCGCCATCGCTTGAAGCTGCACAATGGCCAAGACAAAGTGCGTGACGTGAACATCGCCGCCGCCAAAAATGCCCGCGCTGAAGCTGATGATTTTGCTGCCCGCACAATTTATGTTGCAGGTTCCATTGGCCCCACAGGGGAAATTTATGAACCCGTTGGCACCTTCCCTTATTCGGAAGGTGTGGCCGCTTTTGCCGAACAAGCCATTGCCCTGAAAGAGGGCGGCGTTGATGTGTTGTGGATTGAAACCATGTCGGGCGAGGAAGAACTTCG
>JANXRO010000068.1 GCA_025356765.1 Hyphomicrobiales bacterium
ATCAATGTAATCAAGATCATGCTTCACGCGTTGTTCAATTTTTTCAAGCGTATCCGTTTCGCCGCGCCAGCCATTGATTTGTGCCCAACCGGTTATGCCGGGTTTGACTTTATGGCGGGCAAAATATCCATCCACCACTTCGTCATAAAGGCCGCCTGCGGCCTTGGCTTGGGTTGCATGGGGACGCGGACCAACCAGCGCCAATTGGCCCGTTAAAACGTTGAACAGTTGTGGGAGCTCATCCAGTGATGATTTGCGAATAATGCGACCCACTCTGGTGACACGCGGGTCACCCTTTGTTACAAGTTTCGACGCAGAAGCATCGCTCATATCCACATACATGGAGCGGAATTTATAAACCTCAATCAATTCATTGTTAAAACCAAAGCGCTTTTGTTTGAAAATAACGGGACCCTTGCTTTCCCAACGAATGGCACAGGCCACAATGGCCATCACGGGGGCCAAAACAATGATTGCACACACCGCAATCATGCGATCCACATTGCTTTTCAAAAAGTCGTTCCATGGGCTCAATGGCCTGTCGAACACCGACAACAATGGAAGATCACCCAAAAACGTATAGGCACGCGGCGACAATTTTAATTGCGCAGATTGACCGCTGACGCGAATATCAATGGGCAATTCCCAAATGCGTTTTAAAATTTGCAACAAGCGAAGTTCAGCCGAAATGGGAATGGCCACGATAATCAAATCAATTGGGTTTATGCGGGCATAATCTGCCAAGTCTTGAATCTTGCCAAGCTTTTGGTGTTTGTGAATGGATGCGGGGCTTCGGTTGTCATAACGATCATCAAACAGGCCGACAATTTCAACGTCTAAATTTTGTGAACGTTCAAGCGTGTTGATGGCATCTTCTGCTGCCTTGCCGCCGCCCACAATGGCGATGCGCTGTTTAAAGCCGCCGGCCTTTTCAGCGCCCGCAATCAAGGGCAAAAGACTTAATCTGGTAGCCGCAACATAGATCACTGCAAAGCTTGCCCAGATAAAATACCAAGGGCTGGTCAAATTCAAACCAATGGCCTTCACCGATATGACTGAAGCAAACCCGGTGATGATGATGCAGGCCATCGACAGCAACACATTATGGGCGAAATGCCTTGCAGTTTTGGCTTCATAGAGGCCAAGGCCACGCAGCAAATAAAGGCACAGAAATGTAAGTGTAAGTGCGAAAAAACCGCTGACTGCCGGCGTAATTGCCGTGGCGTTTTGGGCAAACAAGATGCAGCTTGCAAATGCCACTGTGCCCAAAGCTGAAATATCAAGCCCTTTTAAAAGGCGCTTACCCACTTCTTCGTTAAACGCTCGCATGACAGTTTTCCCAAGCCCATTTGGATTTGGGTTAGAACGGAAAACTTGATCGAACGTGAAGCCAAGTGGGTTTGGCTTTACAAAATTTCAGCAGGCCCAAGAAGGCGTTAAGCTTTAGACTTAACGCCTGCTTAAATTAAAGGTTAGGCGCACCAAATGTATCGCAATCATTGAGTGATTTTGCAGCAAGGCCGGTTTTAAACCACTTCACACGCTGGGCTGATGTGCCATGGGTGAATGTATCGGGCACAGCATAACCTTGCGCTGCCTTTTGCAAATGGTCATCACCAATTTGGCTAGCTGCGTTCAAGGCTTCTTCAATGTCGCCATTTTCCAAAATGTGTTTGGTGGCATCAGCCTCGGTTGCCCAAGCGCCAGCAAAACAATCGGCCTGCAATTCCATTTTGACGGATAAAGAATTGGCACCCTGTTCAGAAGCACCACTTCGCGCTTGTTGCACTTGATCAGCGATGCCTAAAAGGTTTTGCACGTGGTGGCCAACTTCATGGGCCACAACATAGGCTTGGGCAAAATCACCTGGTGAACCCAACTTGGTTTTCAGTTCTTCATAAAATGCCAAATCAATATAAACCTTGTGGTCTGCCGGGCAATAAAACGGGCCCGATGAAGATTGCGCGGTGCCACAGCCCGAACGTGTAGCACCCGTATAAAGCACCAAGGTTGGCTTTTCATATTGCTTGCCCATGTCACTGAAAACTTTTGTCCACACATCGTCGGTGGAACCCAAAACCTTGGCCACGAATTTTTTGCCAGGATCAGAGCCAGCATCTGCCGCACTGTTCACGCCGCCGGGTTGCACGCCTGCGCCACTTTGGCTCACCGTGTGGGTTCCCATGTTGGTTGGCAATTGAAAACCACCGCCGCCGCCATTGACCAGATTGATCAAATCAATGCCTAAAAACATCTTCAATGCGAAATAAGCCACAGCAAGAATGACGATGCCGCGAATGCCCAATGTGTTGAACAATAATGGCAAAAGCCCCATCAGACCGCCGCCGCCAATGCCGCTAGAGCCGCCGCCCATAGAGCCATAACCAGTCCCAGATTGGCCCCGATCATCTTCAATGTTGCTGCTTTCTTGCTGGTTATCGAGCTTCATAATTCGCTATCCTTGTTATGGGCATAAACTTGGCGGTTCTTGCAAAATTTTGCAAGCCGTTTTGCTTTCAAAAGTTTTCGCGCTATGAGGCAAACACAATGACAAACCAACTCACCATCGCCCTCGCACAGCTTAACCCCACCGTGGGTGCCATTGCCGCAAACACAGCCAAAGCCCGCGCCGCAGTTGCTGGCCTGAGCGGTGTTGACCTTGTGGTTTTTCCTGAACTTTATATCTCTGGCTATCCACCAGAAGATCTGGTGTTGCGCGCGTCTTTTGTCGAAGCCTGTAAAACTGCGGCTGAAGAATTGGCGCGTGAATTTGCCGAAGGGCCCGCCATGCTTATGGGTCTTCCATGGTGTGAAGGCGACAAGCTTCACAACGCCGTGGCTCTTTTGAATGGCGGCAAGATTGAAACTGTTCGCTTTAAATATGATCTGCCCAATTATGGCGTGTTTGATGAAAAACGTGTGTTTCAACCAGGTCCTGCGCCGGGGCCAATCTCGTTTAAAGGTGTTCGCATTGGCGTTCCTATTTGCGAAGATATTTGGACAGAAGAAACTTGTGAAACCTTGGCCGAAACGGGGGCCGAAATTTTGCTCTCTCCCAATGGATCGCCGTTTGAGCGCAACAAAGATGATGTGCGTTTAAATTTGGTTGTGGCGCGGGTTACTGAAACCGGTTTGCCATTGGCCTATCTGAACCAAGTGGGTGGCCAAGACGAATTGGTTTTTGATGGCGCATCCTTCGTGCTGAACGCCGATCGCTCATTGGCATTGCAAATGCCCATGTTTGAAGAAGCAGTGGCCATCACGGAATGGAATCGCGGCAGCAATGGCTGGACCATGGCGAAGGGTGAAATTTCGCGCCTGCCTGAAAAAGAAGAAGAAACCTGGAAGGCCTGCGTTCTTGGCCTGCGAGATTATGTGGAAAAGAATAAATTTCCCGGCGTTGTGCTTGGCCTTTCGGGCGGCATCGATTCTGCTGTTGTAGCGGCCATGGCGGTTGATGCTTTGGGGGCGGCGCGGGTTCACTGCGTCATGTTGCCCTATGCCTATACCAGCCAAGACAGTTTGGTGGACGCCAAGGAATGCGCGGCCCTGCTTGGTGTGCGTTATGATGTGGTGCCGATTAAAGAACCTGTTGAAGGTTTTTTGGCAACACTTCAGCCGATGTTTTCAGGCACCAATTCTGGTGTGACGGAAGAGAATTTACAGTCGCGTTCACGCGGGGTTATTCTGATGGCCATTTCCAATAAATTTGGCGCCATGGTTTTAACCACCGGCAACAAAAGCGAAATGAGCGTAGGTTATGCAACGCTGTATGGCGATATGAACGGCGGATTTAACCCGATTAAAGACGTTTATAAAATGGAGGTTTATCGCTTGGCAGCGTGGCGCAACACGCAAAGCCACGTTATTCCTGAACGCATCATTAGCAAAGCACCCACCGCAGAACTTCGCGAAAACCAGAAAGACCAAGACAGCCTGCCGCCCTATGAGGCGCTTGATGATATTCTGGAGGGCTTGGTTGAACGCGAAGAAACCGTGGCCACAATTGTGGCCCGAGGCCATGATGTGGCGCTGGTAAAACGCATTCAACACATGCTTTATCTGGCCGAATATAAACGCCGCCAAGCCGCACCCGGCGTGAAGATCACAAGGCGCAACTTTGGGCGCGATAGAAGATATCCTATTGTGAATGGGTTTCGAGGATAAGGTTGTGGCTTGGTTACGGCTGAAAGATGTAAAGCAAACACATATCGATCGCGGCGTGCAATTTCGCTTTCCTGCCACATGGCCCTTCGAAGATGTGATGGAATTTACCACATTAGAATGCAGCTTTGCAGAAAGCGGTTGGGCATTCATTGCAACGTCGGGCTATCATTCATGCAGGGTCGAACTGGTGTTGCCCTTGGAATCAGTTAGCGTTACCGACGGTTCGGCACCCATGATTGATACGCAATGGCTTATCAAAAATTGGCGCAAATGGGTTTATGATGTTAGCCCTGCAAAAGTGATGGTGAACCTTAGAGGCCGAGGAAAACCAAAACTGCCCGTTGCTGTAAAATAAATATACCAGCTCTAACAATATTGCTCCGCACTTCCCTGCTGTTCCACTGAATAGCGGTTGCCGTGGGCAAAGCCGATGGGAAGGATTTCTTCGATCTCTGCTAAATCTTTGGCCGTCAGCATAATGTCTGACGCCTTCAAATTTTCTCCGTGGTGTTCGGCCGTGCGCGTTCCCGGAATTGTAATAATGTGGTTGCCTTGCGCTAACACCCAGGCGTTGGCCAGGGCTGATGGCGTCCAGCCTTTCCCGCGCGCATAGATTTTGAACCTTTCGATATAGGCCATATTGTAAGTGAAGTTCGGCTCCACAAATCGCGGCATGGCTTTGCGCCATTCCGTTGCAGGCATTTTGGATGGCTCAACGACAACATCAGTCAACACGCCGCGCCCCACTGGCGAGAAAGCCACCAAAGCCGTGCCATGGCGCTTACAGGCTTGGATGAGTCCAAGCTCTGGTTGCCTCGTCCACAATGAATATTCATTTTGCACAGCGCGCACATGGTGCACCTTCGAAGCGCGTTCCAATGTGTGAGGCGCAATTTCAGAAAGGCCAATGCCGCCGATTTTTCCCTCTTTCACAAATGTCGCCATGGTGTGCATCACGTCTTCGATGGGAATGGAATGATCACGCCTGTGGACATAATAAAGATCAACATGCTCCACGCCCAAGCGCTTCAAAGACCCTTCCAAACATTCGCGCATGAAGGAGGCACTGTTGCTTACCCCGCGCGGATTAGGATTGATGCCGCCTTTGGTGGCGATAGAAATTTTATTGCGGGCGGCGGCGTGTTTTTTCAAATGTTCGCCGATCAAATTCTCAGAAATGAACGGGCCATAAATCAACGCGGTGTCGATATGCGGGTGGTCTTGGGCAAAAACGCGGTCCAAAGCTTTGCGGCTGGTTTCCGCATCGGCGGGGCCAAAAGCGCCGGCAATGCTCATGGCACCAAAGCCCACTTCGTCTACCATCGGGCCGTTTTTGCCAAGTTGTCGTTGCTTCATGAGACATTCTCCATTCTTGACGGATAGATTATAGAACGCTAGCGCTGTTTGCCATGAATATTGTTCGTTTTGCACCATCTCCCACAGGCCGCATTCACATTGGCAATGCGCGCGCTGCCCTGCTCAACTGGCTTTTCGCTTTGAAAACCGGTGGGCAATTTATATTGCGCTATGATGACACTGACGTGGCGCGTTCAACCCAAGAATTCTCGGATGGCATTGCGCGGGATGTTGATTGGCTTGGCATCAAGCCAGCACGCATCGAATGGCAATCCAAACGCTTTGGCCGCTATGATGATGTGGCAAAGGACCTGCGCGAACGCGGCTTTCTTTATCCATGCTATGAAACCGCTGATGAATTAGACAGACGCCGCAAGCGCCAACAGGCGCGTGGGCTTCCGCCAGTGTATGATCGCGCATCGCTTAAATTATCAGCTGATGAAATTGCTGCGTTTGAAAAAGAAGGTCGCAAGCCGCATTGGCGATTCAAGCTGGCTCAAGCGCCGGTTGAATGGAATGATTTGATCCGCGGGCCTGTGCATATTGATACTGCAACGTTGTCAGACCCTGTTTTGGTGCGCGAAGATGGAACTTATCTTTATACGCTTCCATCGGTGATTGATGATATTGATTTTAACATCACGCACGTTATTCGCGGCGAAGACCATGTGGTGAACACTGCGGCGCAAATTGAAATTTCCAAAGCCATCAATGGCACCGTTCCGGCCTATGCGCATTACAGCTTGCTGAATGGCGCAGATGGCAAGGGCTTGTCTAAGCGATTGGGTTCATTGTCCATACAATCTTTCCGCGATGAAGGATTGGAAGCCATGGCTGTGGTTAGCCATGCATCGCTGCTTGGCACGTCTGATAATATTCATCCGTGTACTGATTATAAGGAATTGGTGGATGAGTTTGATCTTGGAAAACTATCACGTGCCCCTGCCCGCTTTGATGAAGCGGAATTGCGCGCACTGAACGCAAAGCTTCTTCATATGACGCCATGGGACGCGGTGAAAGATCGCGTGCCGGGCGGCTCAGAAGCGTTCTGGTTGGCCATTCGTGGCAACATTGAAAAACTAAGCGATTCAAAGCTTTGGCTTGATCTTAT
>JANXRO010000081.1 GCA_025356765.1 Hyphomicrobiales bacterium
TCGCTGATGCCTATCAAACAATGGCACTGTCGTTTGATCCAAACACTTATGGTGCAATTTCGGATTTGCGAGTTGGGTTAGACTATCATGAAATCTGCCAAGCGCTCGTGCAGTCAATCGTTGATGAGTTGCTGCGTTAGAAGCCCACTGTTCTTACGACTGAAATCTTCTACGCAGCCTTTGCTGGTCTTGCGCTCTCTACGCTGCGCCGCTTAAGGTCAGCCTCGGCGAAAGCGATTTCTTCTTTGGTGCGCTTTGCATCCCAGCCAAGCGCTGCAGCGGCAATAACAGCTGTCTCTTTGATTGCGGCAATCGACAGCAACCCCTCCATAGCAACCGACGTCCGGCGCAAAAGAAGATCTGAAAGTCGGCGCACATTTTCATTTTTGCAAATCAGTGCAATCTCGCCTTTGCTATAGCCAGGCAATGAAGCAATCGGCGTGTCGTCGGAATTTCCAAATGCCGCTGCAGTGGTGCCGTAGCGCTCAAAAATCATTCGCGCTCGGTCTTGCTCAAACGGCACAGATTTTTTGAGAAACTCTGCAATGGCTTCTTCGCCAATTGGATAATCACGCCCACCGCCAATGGCGAGGTTTTCTGTCGAGAGTTCGCGTGGTCGGCCTAAGAGAGCCAAAACAGCATCAGCGCTCTGCTCAGAAAAAGCACGAAATGTAGTCCACTTGCCGCCGATCAATGACAACACTGGTGTTTCTGTGGCTGGAAGGACGTCGCGCCCGATGCTGTGATCGCGTGAGACATCCCCGATATCGCGACCATCTGACCTCGGCAATGGCCTCACGCCGCAATAGGTGAGGATCACATCATCGCGCGTCAAATGAATGTTAGGGAATACTTCGCTGACGGCATTCAAAAGATAATCAGTCTCTTCGGTTGTGCAATAAGCGTCATCAACATCTTTTTGTGGAACATCGGTTGATCCCACCAGCGCATGGCCAAAAAACGGATAGACCAAATTGAAGCGCCCGTCTTTGCAGCCGAAATACATCATGCGGCCATTCAGCGCTTTCATCAGGCCATCATGTTTCACAATGAGGTGCGAACCTTTTGAACCGCCCATATAGTGTGATGCGACGCCAAGATCAGCGTTCACTTTGTCGATCCATGCGCCGCCAGCATTGATGATGACGTCGGCGGTCACGTCGCGTTTTTCGCCTGTGATGCTGTCTTCGAGGGTGAGAGACTTGCCTTTTGGCTTTCCCACAATTTTTGTATAGGTGTTGAGCGCGCTTTGCGGATTTGCGTTAAGACCATCTTGCACCAATTCAAGTCCGAGGCGCTCAGCATGCGTGACGCGGCCTTCATAATACATTCCAGCGGCAACAGTGTCGGGTGCGAAGTCAGGATAGTCTCGGCGCAAAACGCTTTTGTTGAGAAAGCTGTGGTTGGGAAGTGCTTTAACTTTACGGCTGTAGAAATCATAAATCTGCAAGCCAATCTCAATCAGCAGTGCACCGCGTTCTTTGATACGTGCTTTAAAGCCCAGATAACTCATGATCGCTGGCGCAAGCCCTGCGAACCAGGATTTTGCCGGAAACACAACTTCCAGCGCTTTCACATAATGCGGCGCGTTGCGCAGCAGGCGGTTGCGTTCCATCGCCGACTCTTTGACCAACCGAAATTCATTCGTTTCAAGATATTTGATACCGCCATGAATGAGGCGCGAAGGAGCAGCACTGGCGCCGCCGCAAATGTCGCCACGTTCAATCAACAGGCAATCTATGCCTTGCAAGGACAAGTCGCGGAACGTGCCGCAGCCGTTTATGCCGGCACCGATGATAAGAACGGAAAAGTGAGATTTTGTCTGCATTTTTTAAAAATCGAAACCCTTGAGTTCATTTTCCGACTTTAAACAACGTCTTGAGCTGATGTTGTTTGTGATATAACCAAACAGGCGAATTGTCGGACATAACTGATATAACATAGCTAAATGTTCAAGTCTAGTTACGCGTGTTCGATTGGCGGAGGCATCCCCGAGGTCTTCTGGCCCGCGCACCCAACCAAGGCATCATATCAAATTATTGTAAAATATGCTTTATTTTAATTTGAGGCAAAATCGAAGCTTGCGGACGTGGAAAATTACTTTGCACATTCGTATTTTTTATTTGACAAATTCTCAATTCAAATGCACATTTGTATTTATAAACTAATAATTGTCCGAGTTGATGAACCGTTTGATGCTCAATGTGCATCCTTGTCATCTGCGGCGAAAAACTTGGATAGGATCAGATGGCCGAAATTTTTGATCATCAAAGCAAAGCCGTAAAACACGGCAGGGCTCGCGTTAACGGCATTCGCATGCACTATGTAACCGCCGGCAACGGTGAGCCACTTTTACTGCTGCACGGCACGCCAAAAACGAATTTCTATTGGGCTAAGCTGTTCCCACTGCTCACCGAGCACTTCACTGTGGTGGCACCAGATCTGCGCGGTTTTGGTCATACCGACAAGCCACCTGCAGAAGAAGGCTATGACTCTTTGACCAATGCCAAAGACATGTCCGAGCTCATGACATTTTTGGGTCATGAAACTTTCCATGTGCATGGCGAAGATCGTGGTGCTGAATTTGCTTATGCGTTGGCCGCCACGGAACGCAAGCGGGTGAAGACTTTATCCTTCTGCGAAATGCTGCTCTCCGGCGAAGGATTGGAAGAATGGTCCAACTTCACGCCAGAAAATATTTCGTCCCAGTTCCGCCAGCAAGGTGTTTGGGTCTGGCACATTCCGTTTTTCTGGATCCCTCATTTGCCAGAAATGCTGATCACCGGAAAAGAACGCGAGTTCTGGGAATTCTGGATCAAGGCTGAAACCTGGAATCCGAATGCCATTTCTGAAGAAGCCATCGCCGAATGGACAGCGCGACTTGCAGCACCCGGCGGTTTGCGGGGCTGTCTTGAAACCTATCGTGCAGGCTTAAAAAACGCCCGCATCAATAAAGAATTGAAAAAAACCAAACTCACGTTGCCCATCATGACGATTGGTGCGCCCGAATTCTTTGGGCCACTTGTCGAAGATCAGATGCGCAAAGTTTCAACCGGGGTCGAACGATCTGCAGTCTTTGAAGAATGCGGTCACAGCCTCGCGTGGGAAGCCGAAGATCGCTTGGCAAAAATGCTGCGCGAATTCATGATAAAACGCTAAAAATATAAATCCCTGACTTTAACAATGGAGGACTAAAATAATGAACATATCTAAACGTGGTTTGATGGGCGCAGCTTTTGCTCTTCTC
>JANXRO010000131.1 GCA_025356765.1 Hyphomicrobiales bacterium
AGGCGAGGCCGTGGCCGAAGTGTGTTTCAACACGGCCATGACAGGCTATCAGGAAATTTTGACAGACCCATCATATGCGGGCCAGATTGTTACGTTCACCTTCCCCCACATTGGCAATGTGGGCACCAATGATGATGATATTGAAACAACGAACCTTGCTGCCTCTGCCGCCGTCAAAGGCTTGATTGTGAAAGCGCCGATCACCGAGCCTGCGAATTATCGTTCAGCCAAGCATTTTGACAAATGGCTGAAGGCGCGCGGCATTATTGGTCTTTGCGGAATTGATACGCGCGAACTTACAAACCTGATCCGCGACAAGGGCATGCCCAATGGCGTGATCGCGCACAACGCAAAAGGCAAGTTTGATTTAGGCAAGCTTCACGCCTTGGCCAAATCATGGAGTGGGCTTGAAGGCTTGGATCTGGCCAAAGATGTATCCCTCACCCAGCAAATGAAGTGGGATGAAAAGCTGTGGGATTGGGAAGCCGGTTATCAAACCGGGCAGGGGCGTTTTAATGTTGTGGCCATTGATTATGGTTTGAAGCGCAACATTCTGCGGTGCTTGGTTTCGGCAGGGTGCAATGTCACTGTTGTGCCAGCCACAACAAAAGCAACGGATATTTTGGCGATGAAGCCGGATGGCGTGTTTTTGTCGAACGGGCCTGGCGACCCTGCCGCCACGGGTGAATATGCGGTGCCAGAAATTCGCGCTTTGGTGCAATCTGGCAAGCCCATATTCGGCATTTGCTTGGGCCACCAAATGTTGGCTTTGGCCTTGGGTGCCAAAACCATGAAAATGCACCAAGGTCATCATGGTGCCAATCATCCGGTGAAAGATTTTACAACCAACAAGGTTGAAATCGTTTCCATGAACCACGGTTTTGCCGTCGATCAAAAAAGTCTCCCAGCAAGCGTGGTTGAAACGCATATCAGCCTGTTCGATGGCAGCAATTGCGGCATCGCGCTGGAAGGCAAGCCCGTTTTCTCAGTCCAACACCACCCCGAAGCCAGCCCCGGGCCACAGGATTCACATTATCTGTTCAGGCGTTTTGTGGGGTTGATGGAGACGGCTTGAGGGGTGACGGACTGAAAAGAACTGCGCTATCAATCACTAATCCACGCCACGGCGGCGCAAAAATCTGAATTTGGTTTTAGTGCCTCGATGGCCAGTTCAATATGTCGGCCAGAGGTTGCAATATCATCGACCACAAGAATGTGGCCCGAAACTTTTTCGCGCAATGTATAAGGTTTAAGGCTTGCGCTTTTCCTGGGGTGCGAAGCGCCCTTGGCCACAAGTTGGCCCACCAAAATGTCTTTGCACGGAATTTGCATTTTCCTGGCCATGGTTTCGGCCAATGCCACTGAAAAGCTTTTGGCTTTTCCTGAACTGCCACCCGGGATTGGAACGATGACAGTGAACAAATTGCCGTAAATTTTTTTCACCGCTGTTGCCATTTCGGTGGCAACTTCTTCTAAAGATATATGTTCATCTGACGCCTTGATCGCTTCCATCGCTTTGATTTGATAGTGCTTGATGGGTTTGCGCCATTGACGCAGCGCCAGGTAGGCAGCGCCATTGCGGCCCAGCAACCGCTGTTTGGAGATTAATGTGTCAAACAGGAATTTGGAGATTGGCTCAGCCTGGAATTTCGAGGCATCTTCGCTGAGGATTGTTTGAGTGGTGGCATTTTGCACAAACTTGATGGCATCGTTCTGGGTGGTGAAGCGCTGATCAAGAACGTGTTGGCAAAGCCTGACAATGCGCTCAACCAAGGCCAGTGCAACGTCGTTTTTGAAATAGGATGCAGGTGGATTTGTCACCAACACAAACCAGCTATGTCTTTCGTTTTCTTCGATAAGATAACCCGCCCTGGATTTTGGATTGGGCACAAGCTTGGCAAGCGGATTGTTGGTAATGTCTGGCCGGTCTTTAAGAGAAGGCAGGTAAATCACCGGATTGCTTTTTATCAAAATGGGTGGAGAGTCACCCATATCGACAGTTACTTTTTCACCCAAAGTGGTGGCAAGAATTTTTGCGAGTTTGGTAACCTTATCGACTCTTATCAGCATCACGCGAGGTGAGCCTGTAATTGCTCCTAAAAGGATGCAAAGTTCGCCATGCAGTTGGTTCACTACTTCAGCTCCGCCCCCGCAGGCGCCTGTCCAGTTTACCTCTGAACATGGCTCCAGTTAGTGTCGCGCAACTCGCATGCGCATGCAAATGATTTTATTTTAGTTTGTCGATTTATGAGACTAAATCATCTGAATTGACGAATTATTTTTTTACGCGGCGCAGTCCAGAAGCCAATATCACAACCAGCTTCAAATGAATGTTGAGTTGCAATGTTATTTTTACACCGTGAGTTGTGTCGTTGTTACTTTGCTGCGGGGCACTTGGGTTCATTGACACATGAGTCGCAGAATTTTGGTTACGAATGCAGCTTTTTCTTTTCTTGGGCGATGACTGCAAGTTTTATTGTTTTCACTGCGCAGTAAAGCCGCCGTCGATCAAAATGTCTTGGCCGTTGATCAAGTCCGAAGCGGAAGAGGCGAGGAACAATATCAAATCTGCCACTTCAACTGTTTTGCCAAAACGGCCAGCCGGAATTTTGGCTTTCATTGCGTTGCCTTTGGCAGAGTCGCCCCACACCATTTCGCCCATGGGCGTTAGGATCACCGTGGGGCAAATTGTGTTAGCCTGAATGTTATGTTTAGCCCATTCTATCGTCATCACTTTGGTCAACATGTTCAGGCCACCTTTGGACGCGCCATAAGCAGCGTGGTCTTCCAACGCCACCACGCCTGATTGAGATGAGATGTTGATGATCTTTCCCAATTTTTGTTTGATCATATTGGGGGCCAAGGCTTGGGCCAGCAAAAAGGGTGCGCGAAGGTTTACAGCATTCACCCATTCCCAATCTTCAACCGGGGTGTCGATGATGGATTTGATGGTGGTGACGCCAGCGTTGTTCACCAGAATGTCGATTGTTCCAAAAGCCGCCAGTGCTTTGGCAGCGGCCATCCGTGGGCCTTCAATTGTTGCCAAATCTGCGCTGATGGCAACGCAACGTCGCCCCAAGGCCTCAACTGCTTTTGAAACCTCGTCCAAACCCTGTGCATCACGACCCACCGCGGCGATATCAGCGCCAGCATCGGCCAGAACTTTACAGGCTTCCAGCCCGATGCCTTTGGTGGCACCCGTTACAAGGGCGCACCTGCCTTCGAGGGAATGTCGTTTGGTCCATTGCGGCATAATTCATCCTCACCTTTTTTTGATGAGGATAGGGCGACTTTAACGGTTGGGCGAGTAGATTTTTATCGCGATTTAGTTGGTTTTACGGTTTCAGCCTTGGCGCGAGGCTTTGCAGCTTTTGCGACAGGTTTTACGGCTTCGTGCTTGGTCAAAGCGAGATAGGCGCGTTGCCAATGAATGTCATGGCGGCCTTCGGGGCGGCCTTCTGCTTCCCAATAGGTGTGGGCAAGGGCAGCAATTTCGGCTTCGGTTGCTGGGATGAGTTTGTCGGACATAGTCTACTCCATAATTAAGGTTAACGCCCCATAGCAGATTATGTTGCAATGCACAATATGGTGCAGTGCAATATATTTTGACGAGAGCCGTACCAGCATCGGACACTGCTTAACGCTTGCCTTTCGCTAAAACTTGCGCCATAGCCAGCCCAACGAAGCTTCTTGCCAGGGGCTGAACGGAAGGGGTGGCTTGCCATCCAGGGCTTTATAACCCGGCTTCCCGTGTCTCTGCTCATTACGACCAGTCTTTCGAACCTTTCAACTTGGGTTTGTTTGAGGCTCTGCGCGGAATGCTTTGCAACGAAATAGAAAGGAACCTCATGGGTTTATATGAACACACGTTCTTGGTTCGCCAAGACGCTGCTCAAAGCCAAGTCGATGCTTTGCTTGAGCAATATAAGGGCATTCTCGCCGCTGGCGGTGCCAAAGTTGAAAAGGTTGAGCAATGGGGTGCAAAGTCACTTACATTCCGCGTGAAGAAAAACCGCAAAGCCTATTTCTGCTTTATGAACATTTCTGGCCCACATGCTGCTGTGGCGGAAATGGAACGTTTGATGGCCATTAGCGAAGACGTTATTCGCTATATGACCATTTCAGTTGAACAACTTGAAGAAGGCCCTTCTGCCATGATGCGCAGACGCGATGATCGTCGCCGCGATGAAGAAGGCTTCAACATGGAGGATATGTCGTAATGGCTATGGAGCAAGGCGCAAGACGCCCATTTTTCCGCCGTCGCAAAACCTGCCCGTTTTCGGGTGAGGGTGCGCCGAAAATTGATTATAAAGATGTGCGTTTGTTGCAGCGTTATATTTCTGAACGCGGCAAAATTATTCCTGCACGTATTTCCGCCGTGTGTTCCAAGAAGCAACGTGAATTGGCCAATGCCATTAAGCGTGCGCGTTTCTTGGGCCTGTTGCCCTATGTCATCGGTTAAGGGAGAAAAACCATGGATGTTATTCTTCTTGAACGCGTGGGCCGCTTGGGCCGCATGGGCGACACTGTAAAGGTAAAAGACGGGTTTGCCCGTAATTTCCTGCTTCCCAACCACAAGGCATTGCGCGCAACCGAAGCCAACAAGGCCAAGTTTGAGCGCGATCGTGCTGTGTTGGAAGTGAAAAACAACGACAGCCGCGGCATTGCCGAAGCCGAAGCAGAATCGCTCAAAGGCAAAAGCTTTGTGGTTATTCGCCAAGCCGGTGAATCAGGCCAGCTTTACGGTTCAGTTTCAACGCGTGATATTTCTGAAGCCGCTTTGGCCGCAGGCGCACATGTTGATAAAAACCATGTGCATTTGCGTGCGCCTATCAAGGCAATCGGCATGCATGAAGTTGAACTGACGCTTCACCCCGAAGTTGTGGTTAAGCTGCAAGTGAACGTGGCCCGCTCGGCTGCTGAAGCTGATGCGCAAGCCCGCGGCGAAGTGATGACAGGCAATGCAGCTGAACGCGCTGAAGTGCGTGCTGCTGCCGAAGCCCTGTTTGAAGAAGCCCAGGCTGATCAAGCTGCTGAAGATGCTGCACCGGTTTCCAAAACCCGCGCCAAAGCAAAAGCCAAAAAGCCTGACATTGAATAAGGCTACTTTTTGACGATAAATTGAAGGCCGCCTTGGGGCGGCCTTTTTTATGCACTGACCCTTTTGTACACAGGGCCTGTGGAAATCTTTTAACACTGCGATTCCATAAGTCACTGGTCGTTTGAATTGCTAGGCTGCCACCATGAACACTGTTCCCCTTCGTTCCGTTGAAACCACTGAGCCAACACGACTGCCGCCCCAAAACTTGGAGGCGGAGCAAGCCTTGCTGGGTGCCATTTTGGCAAACAATGAAGCCGCTGATCGCGTGACCACGTTTTTGGGGCCGGAGCATTTTTCAGAAGCTGTGCACGCGCGCATTTATGAGGCGGCCACCACGCTTATTCGCATGGGCAAGCTTGC
>JANXRO010000153.1 GCA_025356765.1 Hyphomicrobiales bacterium
CAAAGTGGTTTCGAAACCCTTTCTGCCTAAAAAATTTGCATTAACAGACACTTACGATGGCGTTCGAAAGCGGTTCAATCCGTGCCAAAAAGGCACAGATTGCGAAAATATGACGAAATTAAAAAAGATTTATTTCAGGCCTTCACATTCACTCGAACTGTGTTAGAAGCCGCCAAGCGACAACAACCAGTTTCGCGGGATGGAGCAGCCCGGTAGCTCGTCAGGCTCATAACCTGAAGGTCGTCAGTTCAAATCTGGCTCCCGCAACCAAATTAAAACCCGTTATCTCAATGAGATGACGGGTTTTTGTTTTTTCGGGCACAAGCGGAAAACCCGCTCTGGGTTACACTTGGGTTACGAGCGGAGAGGAATTTCTGCGAATTTTGTGGATACTCGCAGTTTTTACGACAGTGGAAGAATTCACGCACTTCATCCCTTCTGTAATATTTTAAGCTGCACCATTGGGTCAGCCAATGCTTCCGGTGCAGGCTTCATGCTCTTGGTGATCATCATTTCTGCAAGCTTTATATCACGCGCAATGGCATTGCCGGGCCCAATGCCGCTGGCCCCCATCAATGTTCCGTCCTCGGCGAGATGGAACAAGATGAGCGCATTTTCAGCAAGCCTGCGCTCAACCACGCGCGGCCCCATATCGGCCATGCCTGCAATCTGCAAACCAAGTTCATATTGATCAGACCAGAACCACGGCACAGAAACATGCGCCTTCGTTGCGCCCAGAATATTGGCAACCGCAGTAGCCGCCTGTTCCTGTGCGCTGCGCCAAGCTTCAAGGCGAAAGCGCCGCCCGCCCAATTTGTCATGTGTGAATGACGCACAATCACCCGCGGCATAAATGTCGGGATCGGATGTTTGCATCTGCGAATTACACGCAATGCCGTTCTCGATCGTCAATCCCGTCTCTTGCGCCAATTGCACGTTTGGCGAAGCACCGATGCCGGCGATGATCGTATCGGCGGCGATCTCGCGTCCCTGTTTCAATCTCACCGAATGTTCATTGATTGCTTCAATTGCAGTTCCAGTGAGCATTTCAACACCAGCGGTCACATGGCGGTCGTGGATAATCATTGAAATTGGCTCCGGCACACCGCGCATCAGAATTCGCGGTTGGGCTTCAATCACCATCACCTTGCTGCCCAGCTTGGCGGCAGACGAAGCAAGCTCCAACCCGATGAAACCGCCACCGATGATAACAATACTTTTTCCCGGCTTGAAGCGGCTGCGAAGTTCCAGCATGTCATTGTGGTTACGTAAGGTCAGCGCATGAGGCCCAAGGCTGCGCGGCTTGGCCCCTGTGGCAATCAGTAACTTGTCATACTGAACCACACTGCCATCAGCCAAGATCACTTGCTTTGCAGAACGGTCAATCTTTGTCACCGCAATGCCCAACTTAGCTTCGACTTTGAGTGAGGCAACAATATCAGGCTCCAAAAGCCAGATGGGTTCCGGCACGTTTTCTTCCAATATCGAAGCCTTGGAAAGTGGCGGCCTGTCATAAGGCAACAGAGCCTCTTCTGAGATCAACGTGATGTGGCCTTGGTAGTCGTTGGCCCGTAGATTGATGCAAGCCCTCGCACCTGCCATGCCTCCACCAATGATGACAACGCGCTCTATCATGCGAAATGGATGAAGACTTTACGGCCTTCAACTTTGGTTGGATGGGATTGGAGATTGATGATGCACGGTGCTCCTTTGACAGATGAGTTTTGGGCATGCAGCAAAATTTGGCAGAGCCCAGACCGCTTCCCAAACATTTAGCTGGTCTTGCGGCGTCTGTTTTGGCGGTATTGGTCGATCACCACCGCTGCGATGATAATGATACCTTTGACGATTTCTTGATAATAGGCGCCAACCTGCAGAAAGGTAAAGCCTGAGGTGACCACACCCAAGATGATGGTGCCAATGAAAGTCCCTGTGATACGACCGACACCCCCGCCAAGTGATGTCCCACCGATAACGCAAGAAGCAATCGCATCGAGTTCATAACCAACACCCATGCCTGGCTGGGCAGATTCGGCGCGGGCCGCAGTCATTACTGCAGCAAGCCCAGAGAGCAGACCAGCAATGGTATAGACCTTAATCAAATGATTGCTGATGTTGATACCAGAGACGCGCGCCGCTTGTGGATTTGCGCCAATGGCATAAGTGAATTTCCCATAACGCGTGTAAGTAAGCATGACGTGGAAAATTACCGCAACAATGAGAAACACGATGACCGGGCGCGGCACGGGAAAGCCCATCACTGGGAAACTATGGCCGAACCAACTGAAACTGTCGGTCAGCAGTGCGACAGGTTGGCCAAGTGTGTACCATTTGGCAAGACCGCGCGCTGAAACCATCATACCTAAGGTGGCGATGAAAGGCGGTATCTTCGTCTTGGCTATTATGAAACCGTTTATCATCCCGAGAAAAGCGCCTAACAATAACCCGACGGCTATGGCCCAGAGTGGGTTGAGGTCCACCCAACCCTGACTGAGATATACAGCACGCTCATTGGTGGAAACCTGCGCCAAGCTGGCCGCCACCATGGCAATAAAGCCCACCATAGAGCCTGATGAAAGATCAACGCCCGCTGTGATGATCACCTGCGTCACACCAATGGCGATGATGCCAGTGACAGCAACCTGCAAAACGATAATCGAAATACGTTGTTTGTTAGCAATAAAGCTTTGTCCAATGATCAGCCAGCCCAAAACTTCAAACACTAGAATGATGCCGAACAGCACCAGCAAAATCGAAACCTCGGGTGGAAGTCTGCGCACCTTGGTAAGGCCGGTGAGTGATTTTCCTGGCTCTTGTTGAACGTCTGTCATTTCTTAACTCCCCGACCCATTAATGGGACGCCAATTCCATAATCTTAACTTGGTTTGCATCTTTGCGATCAAGGAGGCCCGTCACGCGGCCCTCATGCACAACCATGATGCGATCACTCATGCCCAGCACTTCAGGCATTTCCGACGAGATCATAATAACGGCAACACCTTGGCCAGCGAGCTGGGAAACCAGGCGGTGAATTTCCGCTTTGGCGCCAACGTCAATTCCGCGGGTTGGTTCATCTAATATCAGAATACGCGGCTTGGTTAAAAGCCAACGCGCGATCAGAACTTTTTGCTGGTTACCGCCGGAAAGATTCATGATCGGTTCTTGCATGTCGGGTGTGCGCACGCGTAAAGTTTGCGCCATGATACTGGAATCTTTGGAGAGCTGCTTCTGCTGGACAAAGCCGTAACTCACATAACGGTTCTGCAACACCGCCATTTGCGTATTATCTTGAATGTCGAGCAGCAGGAAGCAGCCAGTGTCCTTGCGGTCTTCTGTCAAAAACGCCAAGCCGTTTGCCATTGCTTGGCCGGGTGATTTAATCGCAATGAGCTTGCCATCGATCTCGATTGTGCCGGAACTGGCCGGAGTCACGCCAAACAGGGTTTCGGCAATGTTGGAGCGGCCGGAACCGACGAGGCCGGCAATGCCAAGAATTTCGCCTTCGCGGACATCAAATGAAACATCTTTGAATACACCATCCAAAGTCAGGCCTTTCACCGAAAGCTTCACCTTGCCAATCGGCACGGTTTCTTTGGGGAACATCTGAGTGATGTCGCGGCCCACCATCATGCGGATGATTTCGTCGCGTGTTACTTGGCTGGAAAGCTTTGTTGTAATATATTTGCCATCCCGGAACACCGACACTTCGTCAGCGATTTCAAACAGCTCACTCATCTTATGAGTAATGTAGATGATACCTTTGCCTTCAGCTTTGAGCACACGGATAATTTGAAACAGATGGGTGACTTCTTTTTCAGTCAAAGCTGACGTGGGCTCATCCATGATCAGAACATCAGAGTTAAACGAGACGGCCTTGGCTATTTCTACCATCTGGCGATTGGCCACGCTGAGCATTCGAACCTCAACCATCGGATCAATGTCGATATTAAGACGTTTGAAAAGCTCTTCTGTGCGCAGACGCATTTCACCATGGTTGATCAGGCCCCAAGAATTTTTCGGCTCTCGCCTGATCCAGATATTTTCTGCCACTGTCATGGGGCCCATCAGGTTTAATTCCTGGTGGATCATGGCGATGCCATTTTCGAGCGCATCAAGTGGGCTTTTGAGGCGAATGTCAACGCCGCGCAATTTGAAGGTGCCGGAATCAGGTGTGTAAATGCCAGCAATAATTTTCATTAAGGTGGATTTGCCAGCACCGTTTTCGCCCATCAACGCGTGAACTGTTCCACGGCGCAGTTTAAACTGCACATTGTCGAGTGCTAAAACACCCGGAAATTCTTTGCGCACGTCTTCAACTTCCAACACATATTCTGCGTTTGGAACGGCACCGCTTTCGCGAACGGCTTTCATTGTTGAAGGACTGACCATTTTATCTCTCATCAAAAAATGCGCCACCATTTTAGGTGTGACGCATTTCAAGAGGTTTGTCGATTAGTTCTTCGCCATGTAATCAGCCATGTTGGCTGGGGTTACGAGTTGGAAAGGGATGTAAACTTTAGCATCCACTTTTTCGCCTTTAACGAGCTTCATGGCAGTATCCACAGCGCCTTTGCCTTGACCTGCAGCGTCTTGGAATACGGTAACATTAAGATCGCCCGCTTTCATTGAAGCCAAAGCTTCTTGTGTGGCATCAATGCCGCCAACTGGAATGTCCTTGGTTGACATGCCGGCAGCTTTCATTGCCTTAATCGCGCCAAGAGCCATGTTGTCGTTGTTGGCAATAACAGCAGCTGGTTTTTTGCCAGCAGCGATCCAGTTGGTCATCAAATCTTGTGCCTTAACAGGATCCCAACTGGCTGTTTGTTCATCAATAATCTTCATGCCTTTGCATTCATCTGTTGCGATCACTTCATGAATATCTTTGGTGCGTTGAACTGCGGCTTGGTTTGCAAGATCGCCCTGCATGACGAGAATGTCGCCTTTACCGCCGATGAGCTTGCAAATTGCCTTGGCTTCGAGCGTGCCTGAATCAGCTTCGTTTGAAGCAACAAAAGCGCCCTTGGCACCAAGTTTATCAACGTCTGCTGGCTGGCGGTTTACATAAACGATCGGAATGCCTGCGTCATTGGCAAGCTTTGTCATGGGTGCTGTTGCCGAGGTGTCAACTGCGTTTACAATCACCGCATCAACTTTAGCAGCAATGAAGTTTTGAATTTGCGAAAGCTGCTTTGCAACATCGTCATCCGCAATTTCGATTTGTACCGGTTGCTTGGCATCAGCCGCAGCTTTTTCAATGCCCTTACGGAGTACTGTCAAAAATGTGTCTGAGTTGGCCATCGACACACCAATGTTGCCAGCGAATGCTGTACCAGACATCAAAGCGACGGCTGCTGCAGCGAGAATAAATTTCTTCATTGTTTAGCTCCTTCTGTCGAGTGTCCGGCAACACTCGTTGACTGGCCGGAACTCCCCGGGGGGAGGCGTTTCAGCCGCAACACTGCGTCAAAAATTGTCCAGCAGAAGAACAGGAACCTTCCATAACATCCTCCCTTCCGCCCGGGCTTCTTTTGGCGCGTTGCGGTTTTTTCCAAAATTCAAATTCATTGCATTTTGAAACTATTTTGGAATGGTTATTCTATTCTGAAACAGAGTCAATAAAAGTGAGCAATTGGCCTCAAAACACATCAGAAACTATCAAATCTGCCTGCGGCGTCATACTTTCTAAGGTGCAGACATCGTTGCAAACCGGCAAGCCAAACGAATTCCCACCAGTGGGTAATGTAACAGTCTTATGAGGTTAAATATTCTCGCTTAAATGAATCTCTGGTGGCAGCATCAGCGGCGGCAGGTGAGGCATATCCGCCCCTGTCGTGGCTTTCGCCATCGCATCAACTAAGCGCTTAGAAAGTGCTGCAAAAGGCGTACCTAAAGTGAGATCTATCACGCCATCATGCAGGCCGGCGCGGGTGGCTGGCGTGAGCTCGTTGCAAACCGAAACCAGCTTTTCGCCTGTCTGGCGTTCGCGCAAGGCCTTGATCAGACCTTCTTGGCCTCCTCCAGAAACATAGATTCCGACCAGATCCGAACTTCTGGTAACCAATTCTGTGATTGCTTCATAAGCAATATCGTCATCATCAAGATTGACAATGGGTTCGAGCAGCTGGAATTCTGGCGCATGCTCGCGCATGAAAGTGCGAAAACTTATTTCGGATAGTTCCTGGTTAAGGTAGCGATGACTGCCGACAAGAATCCCAATTTTTCCTGCTCGACGTGTCAGGCGGCTAATCGTCCAACCTGCAATTCGGCCACATTTGCGTGAATCAGCACCAAAATGGCCGCAACACAATGGGCTGGTGATATTGCTCAACAATGTGAAAACCGGCTTGCCGGAACTGATAATTCTATCCACAGCTTCGTTCACGACCGGATGGTCCATGGCCACCACGGCCACGACATCAACCTTCTTTGCAAATTGCAGCAGCTTTTCGGCAATGACATTTGGCACCACCTCTTCCATAAATTCGAGCACAGGTTTGCCATCAACCAGATGCGTTGCTTTTGTAGCGTGGACCAATTCTTTGCCAAGCCTCTGATAGAAAGCATCAGGCTTCTGCAGAAGAAATCCAAACTTGCGTCGCGGTGTCTCCGTCAAGCGCTGCCGCAACAACCCTGTGGCGTGAAACCCAATTGCTTCAGCCGCCTGCACGACCCGCTGCGCCGTGTCGGCGCGCACCGGCAAACGCTGGTTGAGTACACGGTCAACCGTGGCAGCGCTCACGCCCGCTTGTTTGGCCAAATCCGTAATAGTGGGGCGTAAAACCATGGCACTCAATTCTTCCCTGTTATGATCGTGCAACAATATATGACATAAAATGATGTACTTTGATAGTTATAGTCAAATTTTAATTGTGAAAATGGAATGTTGATTATAGCATTGTCTTCACTCAGAGAGATTATTCCATGACCGAAGCCACTTACCCGCGCGACTACAGCTTGATTGGCCGCGATGCCAAACGCGCTATCGGAGAGGGCTTAGCCAACGCTCAATGGTATGCCGCTCCAATCGCGCGCGCCCGGCTGAAAGAGCTGATGAGGCGATCGGATGGCCCGGCCATTCGCGACACCCTCATTTGGATCGCCGCATTTGGTGCCACTGCTGGCCTAGCGATCTATTTGTGGCCAAGCTGGTGGAGTGTTCCGTTCTTTTTGGTTTACGGCATTCTCTATGGCTCATCCACGGATTCACGTTGGCACGAATGCGGGCATGGAACCGCATTCAAAACGCGCTGGATGAATGACACTATTTATCAACTCGCGTGCTTTATGATTATGCGTGCGCCAACGATTTGGCGTTGGAGCCACACCCGCCATCACACAGATACAATCATTGTGGGCCGTGATCCAGAAATTAGCGTGATGCGCCCCACTGTTATTCTCAAATTGATTGCTACTTATTTCGCAATCCCGCAAACTATCGCTGCATTCAAACACATGTTCATCCATATTTCGGGTCGCTTGACACCAGATGAAATGACCTATGTGCCAGAGATGGAGCGCGCTCGCGTTTATTTAATTGCGCATATTTGGCTGGCGATTCATTTCAGCGTTATTGCAATTTCGCTTTACTTGCACAGTTGGCTGCCCGTGTTGCTCGTTGGGCCATTGCCAACAATGTATGGCGCTTGGGTGCACGTAATGACCGGACAAACACAACACGGCGGCTTGGCGGAAGATGTTTTGGATCACCGTCTCAACAGTCGCACAGTGTTGATGAACCCTGTGTTACGTTTCATTTATTGGAACATGAACTATCATGTTGAACACCACATGTTCCCAATGGTGCCTTATCACAAACTGCCCAAGCTTTATGAAGAAATGAAGCCTTTTTGCCCGCCCGCAAACACTTCGTTGTTTGACGCCTATCGTGAAATCATTCCAGCTTGGCTTAAACAACGAAAAGACCCCAGTTATTGCATTCCTCGCCAATTGCCGGAAGGAACAATGGCCATGATCTGTCCAATCGCTACTGAATAAGGATCAATCGATGACACAGTGGATCAAAGTCTGCGCCCAAGGCGATGTTGCCAATGAAGATGTCATGCGCTTCGATCACGCAGGCCGAACCTTCGCAATATATCGTTCACCCTCCAATAAATATTATGCCACCGATGGCTTGTGCACCCATGAAAAAGTACATCTGGCCGATGGATTGGTGATGGATCACATCATCGAATGCCCAAAGCATAATGGTCGTTTTGACTACACGTCCGGTGCAGCTAAGGGTGCGCCTGTATGTGTAAACTTGAAAACCTATCCGGTTAAGGTGGAGACTGGAATAGTGTTTATCAACATTGATTAAATCGCAAGATGTTACCCAAGAAGAAATAAATTCAACCGTCAGCCGGAGAAGAAAATATGATTAGATTTGGCGTCATTGGCGCTGGCCGCATCGGCAAAGTGCATTCCGCCACGATTGCTGCAAACCCAAAGGCAAAACTTGTCTATATTGCAGACGCTATGCCCAAGGCGGCGGAAGAGCTGGCCGGGAAACATGGTGCTAAGGTTGCCTCCATTGATGAGATCATGCAGGCCAAAGACGTGGATGCGGTGTTAGTCGGTTCACCCACCGGCTTTCACGCTGAGCAGATTCAGGCCGCTTCCAAGGCTGGCAAGGCCATAATGTGCGAAAAGCCCGTTTCACTCAGCGTTCAACAGATCCATGATACCTTAAAAGTGGTCGAAAAGAACAAATCTACCTTAATGATCGGTTTCAACCGTCGCTTTGATCCCAACTTCGCTGAACTTGAATCACGTATTCGCAAGGGTGCCATTGGTGCGGTTGAGTTGGTGACCGTGATCAGCCGTGATCCTGCCCCGCCGCCTGCGGAATATGTGAAAGGTTCGGGTGGGCTATTCCGTGATATGATGATCCACGATTTCGACATGGCCCGCTTTCTGATGGGCGAAGAATTTGTCGTTGTGCATGCGCTGGGTTCTGCCCTTGTTGACAAAGCCATTGGCCAAGCAGGTGATGTCGATACGGCTGCCGTGCAAATGCAAACCGCATCAGGCCGTATTGCCGTTATCACCAATTCGCGCCGCGCTACCTATGGTTATGACCAACGCATTGAAGTGCATGGTGCACAAGGCATGTTGTCAGCGCGCAACGTTCACACCACCACTGTTGAATTTCATGGGGCTGATGGCACGCTTTCTGATCCAATCCAGAACTTTTTCCTTGAGCGCTATAGTGAAGCCTACGCCAACGAGCTCAACAGCTTCATTGTCGCTGTTGAAACTGGAAACCGTGACCCAAGGCCGAATGGTTTTGACGGCTTGCAAGCCCAGAGATTGGCTGATGCCGCAACAACAAGCTG
This sequence comes from Hyphomicrobiales bacterium, assembly GCA_025356765.1. Taxonomy (GTDB): domain Bacteria; phylum Pseudomonadota; class Alphaproteobacteria; order Rhizobiales; family Aestuariivirgaceae; genus Aestuariivirga. Next base: position 9,339 of record JANXRO010000153.1, read on the forward strand.
GCAAACCGGAAAACCAGAGGTAGTGTTATGAGCATGAACAAAGATTCGCTTTCCCATCTTTCGATGGACGGTAAAGTTGCTGTTATCACTGGCTCTAACTAAAGCTTTGGCGAAGCAATAGCCCATTTATTTGCTAATTTCGGTGCTAAAGGCATCGTTATTGCGTGCCACAATACCGATAGAAGTGCCAAGGTGGTCAAAGCTTTATCTCGGCTTATTGCGGCTCGACAGGTGCCTTGGCCACGCTCACCAAAAACGTACAAGTTTTGGGTGCAGGCTAGTCTGGAATGGATGTGCCACCCGCGGAGTTTTAGTACACAAAGGGTTCCGATGCTGAGAGCCCTCGGCGCTACCCCATTCGCTCGGAAGCAAAAGAGCCTGGCGAGGCAGGGAACACCACCGTTTTATTGCCGTTCATAAATACCCTGCCATGGATATGTGCGTGAATTGCCCTGGCAAGAACCTGCGCCTCAACATCGCGTCCGAGGCTTACATAGTCTTCTGCGCTCTGCGCATGAGTTACCCGAATTATATCTTGTTCAATGATGGGGCCTTCATCCAAATCGCCAGTCACATAATGTGATGTTGCGCCGATTAATTTCACGCCGCGTTCGAAAGCCTGCTTATACGGATTTGCTCCTTTGAAACTTGGCAAGAATGAATGATGTATATTGATTATCTTGCCAGACATCTTTTTACAAAGATCATC
>JANXRO010000163.1 GCA_025356765.1 Hyphomicrobiales bacterium
CCCCAACAGAGGGCAACGATTAGAGCTTGCTGATCGTTGAGTGTTTGTGGTTTGGCGGATTTTTTAGATAACCGGAGCCAGATTTCTTTTTCCATATTGCTATTTTTGGCGAGCCACTTTTCAAATTCGTCTGGCGTTGCGAACAAAAACGCCTCACTCATTCATCAATTCCAAAACTTTGCGTATGGTGTTCATATTGCGCGCGGTGCCTTGTTCGGCCCCGGCAATTTTAAGTTTCGATTTGCCCATTCCGGTTGGATAATAAACGTGAAGCGCTTTTTCTCGCACAGCGATCAATTCGTCTGTGTGGTGGTTTGCCTTAAAACCAATATCATGTGGTGGCGTTTCATCGAGCAAAATGACCAAATGTTTGTTTGCCTCAACATTTGGAAATGGATTTTCATGGATCAGCGTTGATAGTTCATCGGCCGTGCGTATGAAAACGGGAATGGGCTTGCCGAGATATTTTTCAACTTCAGCAGCCAACATGGTGCGTACTTTTGCTTCGCCCTGCTCTGTTTCAAAAACAATATTGCCGCTGGCGATATAGGTTTTCACATTTTTGAAGCCTAGTGCCGCACACATCAGTTTAACTTCTGACATGGGAAGTGTTCCGGTTCCGCCAACATTCACGGCCCTTAGAAACGCCGCATAACAGGGCATTATTTCTTGATCGCCATGGCGTTGCCGAATTTTGATTGGGCTTGACCTGCGGCGTCATCATCAAGACGCAATGTCAGTTGGGTTCTGCCGTCATCAAAAACTTTTCGATCAATAACTTCGCCGCGCTGATGGGCCCAAGCAATGCCTTTGCCATCTGAAGGATCGAGTGTAATTTCATAAAGCTTACTGGATTTCGCCAGCCGCAGTTCCACCAAATCAAGCAAATGAGCAATACCGTCGCCTGAAAGCGAAGACACCAACGCCACATCAGCGCGCCGTTCGGCTTTGGCCAACATTGCGTCCCTGCCCGCGCTGTCGAGCAAATCTGATTTGTTCCACACCTCAATGATGTGGCCACGCTTTTCTTCAGAAAGGCCCAGTTCGGCCAAAACCAAATTCACATCATGGGCCTGTGCCTCAGTTTCATCATGTGAAATATCGCGCACATGCAAAACAATATCGGCAGAAAGTACTTCTTCCAGTGTCGCTCTGAATGACGCAATCAAACCTGTCGGCAATTCTGAGATAAAGCCCACTGTGTCAGAAACGATAATTTGCCTGCCACTTTCCATGGTGATGTTGCGCATGGTTGGATCAAGCGTGGCGAACAGCAAATCCTTTGCAAACACGTTAGCATTTGTGAGTTTGTTGAACAAAGTTGATTTGCCAGCGTTCGTATAGCCAACAAGCGCCACGATTGGGTATGGCACACGCTCTCTGCCTTTGCGGTGCAGGTCACGAGTGCGAACAACTGTTTCAAGCTCGCCTTCAATTTTACTAATACGCTCTTCAATCAGGCGCCTGTCCATTTCAAGCTGGCTTTCGCCGGGGCCGCCTAAAAAGCCAAAGCCGCCGCGTTGGCGTTCAAGATGGGTCCAAGAGCGCACGAGCCGCGATTTTTGGTATTGCAAATGCGCAAGTTCAACTTGCAATGCGCCTTCTTTGGTGGTGGCACGACGGCCGAAAATTTCTAAAATAAGGCCCGTGCGGTCGAGCACTTTGCAGCCCCAGGCAGTTTCAAGATTGCGTTGTTGGATGGGCGAAAGTTGTGCGTTGACAACAACAAGCTCAGCTTCGGTTTCTTTCACCACTTCAGTTATTTCTGCTACTTTGCCTGTGCCGATATAGGTTCCGGGCTTTGGTGCTACCAAAGGCGCAATGATAGAGCGTTCGATCTCAAGATCGATCGCGTCGGCCAAGCCCATGGCTTCTGCTAATTTTGATGCCGCGGTTCGATCCCAAGCGCTTTTGGCTTTGTTGGATTTTCGCTCGACATGCAAAACGATGGCGCGCGTGGCCTCTGGGCCCTCTTTCTGGAAATCAACGCCAGTGCCGGAAACTTTAATTTTCACTATTGGTGCTGCTCATCGTCAAACAAACTTATGGGTGCGCCCGGCATAATGGTGGAAATAGCATGTTTATAAACCAGTTGTGAAACGCCATCGCGACGCAGCAACATGCTGAAATTATCAAACCAGGTGATAATTCCTTGAAGTTTTACGCCGTTGACCAGAAACACTGTAACCGGAACTTTAGATTTCCGAACGTGATTGAGGAAAGTGTCTTGTAAGTTTTGTTGTTTTTCTTGCGCCATGATTGATCCATTGTTTTTGATTTGCGCTGCAGTGCAAAAAGACACTAGCAGATTTGTTTGTTTTGGCGAAATTCTATTCCGTAACGTCGTCAGATTCCTTTGTGGTTAGGCCTATCATCTTGATTTTACGATGCAAAGCCGATCTTTCCATTCCTATGAAGATTGCAGTGCGAGAAATGTTCCCGCTAAATCGTGACAATTGTGCGGCAATATAGTCGCGTTCAAACATATCGCGTGCATCGCGCAAAGGCAGGCTTAGCAATCGGTCATGCATAACGCCGCCATTTACTGCCGGCGTTTCTGCTGCCACGTGGGCGGCGGAGATTTCATCGGCCTGCTCGCCTGAGGCTAAAATCATCACTCGCTCTATATTGTTTCTCAATTCGCGCACATTGCCCGGCCACTCACGGGTTTGCAGAACAGCGATTGCATCTGACGAAAATTTTCTCTGGGGCTGCCCTGAAGCTGAGGCATAGGACTTGGCAAAAAAGTCAATCAGTTCTGGAATATCTTCACGGCGGTCACCCAAAGGTGGCACTGCAATCGGAACAACGCCCAATCTGTGATAAAGATCTTCTCTGAATTTTTGCGCAATGATGAGAGACGGAAGATCGCGTGATGTTGATGTGATAATACGAACGTCGACCTTTACTTTTTTTGAGCCACCCAATCTTTGGAAAGTTTGCTCCACCAACACGCGCAAAACCTTGCCTTGTGTTTCAATGGGCATATCGGCAATTTCATCAATGAACAGAGTGCCGCCGTGCGCCTCTTCTAATGCGCCAATGCGGGTAGGCGTTTCATCCTTAGTTTCGACGCCAAATAATTCTTCTTCCATGCGTTCTGGCGCCATGCTTGCGCCGTTGAGAACAACGAAGGCACGATCGGCGCGTTGTGATGCGCTATGCAATGCGCGCGCGGTTAATTCCTTGCCGCTGCCCATGGGGCCGGTAATCAAAACACGGCTGTTGGTGGGAGCGATTTTTTTAATCGCTGAACGCAATTGACGCATCGCTGCGGATTGGCCCAGCAACTCAAGATCAAGGCCCGCCCTGCCCTTTAAATCTTCGTTTTCACGTTTTAACCTTGAAGTTTCCAAGGCTCTGTTGACGACTAAAATTAGACGATCAGCGTTGAATGGTTTTTCTACATATTCATAGGCACCGCGCTTGATGGCAGCGACGGCTGTTTCAATATTGCCATGGCCAGAAATAATGACAATTGGCAACGTGGGGTGCAGCTGTTTTATTTCAAGCAAAAGGTCGAGCCCATCAAGTTTGGAACCTTGCAGCCAAATATCAAGAATCATCATCGATGGCTTGCGCAAAGCCACCTCGGCCAAGGCTGCATCTGAATTATGCGCCAAGCGTGTTTCAAACCCTTCGTCTTGCAAGATGCCAGCCGTGAGTTCACGGATATCGGCTTCGTCATCAACGATCAGAATGTCAGCAGCCATTATGCTTTTTCCATATGTAGTTCAAATTGAGACGCAAATTCGAGTGTGACCGTGGCGCCCTGCCCGCTGGCAGAATCGGTCAAACGAAGTTTGCCGCCATGTTCTTCCATAATCCGTTTTACGATTGCCAAGCCGAGGCCGGTTCCTTTTTCGCGGGTTGTCATATAAGGCTCAGCCAATCGGTTGCGGTTTTCAGCGGGCAAGCCGATGCCATTATCGGTGACTGATAATATCGGGCAATCTTCGCTCATGCCAGTTTTGATTGTTATCAAACCGCGCTGCGATTGATCGACACGTGCCTCGATGGCTTCACGCGCATTTTTTACCAAATTAGTAATCGCCTGAGACAAAAGTCTGCGGTCAAATGGAAAAACTAAAGCGGGTTGGGAAAGCTCTAATTCGATATCAATATCTGATGCAGAAACGCGCTGAAGCACTGTGGCCTCTCTGACCAAATCATTCAAATTATTGGGTTCGGGCACGGCGGAAGGCATGCGGGCGAACGATGAAAATTCATCTACAATTCGGCCCAAATCGCCAACTTGCCGGATAATCGTGTCAGTGCACTGTTCGAAAACATGTTTGTCTGTGGTGATTTCTTTAAGATACTTGCGCTTCAAGCGTTCTGCCGAGAGTTGAATTGGTGTAAGCGGATTTTTGATTTCATGGGCGATACGCCGCGCAATATCCGACCATGCTGAGTTTCGTTGGGCAGATACAAGTTGCGTGATGTCATCAAATGTCAAAACATGGCCGTGTTCAGTTTGGCCGCCCAATTCTGTGGTGATGCGAACGATGAAAGAAACATCCTGCCCTTTTATTTTCATATCCACCTGCCCATCAGCAGAGCCATTTGGCCGTGAAAGTGCAAGTTGATAGAGTTCATTGAATTCCGGCAGTGCTTTGTCGAGCGCCAGCCCCATAACCTCTTCGTCTGATCGCCCAAGATGTGAAAGTGCCGAACGATTGACCAGAGAGATTTGTTGATTTGCAGCGATGCCAACAACGCCGGCGCTGACACCTTCGAGCATGGCCTCCGTAAACCTCCGCCGCTCATCAAGTTGTTCATTGGTTTTTACCAATTGGTCGCGGCTTGAAGCAATCTGATCTGTCATCAAGTTAAACGTGCGAGATAGAGTTTGCAGGTCTCCGGGCCCATCAATCACTTTCACCTTTGCATTAAAATCTCCACGAGCTACATCCCTTGACGCATTAAGCAAACGCACAACGGGAGCAACCAGCCGATCTGAAAACCACATGCCAGCCCAAATGGCAGCGAGCAGAAATATCAGTGCAACAAGTGTGTAGACCAATCCGAAAGTCAGTTGAACACCCACCCGTTGTTTCTGCAAAAGATCATATTCAGCTTTTGCATCGCGGGTTTTTGTCAATTGGTCGATGACTGTGGGAGAAACCAATCGATATATATAGAGATAGTCTGAAGGATAGCCCTGTAGTTTCATCAGTGCACGGATTAAATTGCCACCACGTCCGGGAGGAAGCAAAACGATATCACCTTTTTCAGCTTGGGCGATTGCGTCGTCGGTCGGGGGTATAAACTTAACTGAATCGTTGGCCGTTACGTTCGCTTCGACGCGCTTGGTGGTGGTATCAAAAACAAAAATGCCAGCCAGATTGCGCAACGCTTCATGGCGGGCGATACGGCGCAGATATGTTGGCCTATCATTGTTAAAATCGGGCAGTTGTTGCACTAGGTCGGTTGCAATATTGGCAAGATCATTGCGCGTTGCTTCTGAT
>JANXRO010000166.1 GCA_025356765.1 Hyphomicrobiales bacterium
TGCGCACTTATTCGAGTGGCATGGTCTAAAACTTCGGTTTCCAAATGATCTGCCATCATCAACCCTCCATCTTCGCGCGCGGGTTAAACGCCAAGTCACGCGCCATGGTTTCATAAATTTCTTTGGCTTTCGGCGTGTCGCACGCGGTAGAACGATATTCAAACGCACATGCAAATCGCCGGGCTCCGCTGCGGGGATGCCCTTGCCCTTTGCCCGCAACTCTTTGCCATTTGACGTATTTGGCGGCACTTTTAATAAGATCACCCCGGTTGGTGTTGGAGTTTTTATTTCCGCACCCAATGCCGCTTCCCAAGGGGTTATCGGCAAATCGATGAACAAGTCTTTGCCTTCGACGCGATAGAGTGGATCAGCCGCAAATTCCACCTCAAGATATAAATCGCCCGCAGGCTCGCCACTGCCCTGCCCTTTCAAACGAATAACTTGGCCAGCAACAAGGCCTTTGGGAATTTTCACATTCAGCGTTTTTGCGCCCAGTGTTATTTGCCGTGTGGCACCACTGAAACTATCGCGAAGACTAACGACAATGCGCGCATGAACATCTTGCGTTTGGCGTTGCCGCGCTTGCTGTTGTTGGGCCCGCGCCGCGAAAAGTTCTTCAAAGAAATCACTGAACTCTGCGTTTTGATTGCCCTGTCGTTGAGAGTGAAATTCATGCTGTTGTTGCCAATTTGGCGGCGGCTTAAATTGCTGGCCCGGTTGCGGGCCTGAACCCAGTTCATCGTAAGCCTTGCGCTTTTCAGCGTCGCTCAACACTTCGTTGGCTTCGTTTATTTCTTTGAATTTAACTTCGGCCGCTTTGTCTTTGTTCAAGTCAGGGTGAAACTGCCGCGCAAGCTTCCTGTAAGCAGACTTAATCTCATCGGTGCTGGCTTTCTTATCCACGCCCAAGGTTTTATAATAATCTTTAAAATCCATCTTTTGCGCAAGCTCCTTAATTGCAATATCGGCCCAACCGCCAAAATTGCAATGGTGGATCGTCTGGCTCACCTGAAACTTATGTTTTAGCCCTTGAAAGAGCCAGTAAAGAGCGAGACATTCGCCCCGGGAAGGATTCGAAAAAATGAAATCACATGCGCGGGTCGTTGTTGTTGGTGGCGGTGTAATGGGTGTTGGTTTGCTCTATCACCTGGCCCTTGAAGGCTGGAGCGATATAGTGCTCATCGAAAAGGGCGAACTGACGTCCGGTTCCACCTGGCATGCCGCTGGCCAATGCCCGCATTTTAATGGTTCGCTCAACATGACCAAGGTTCACATGTATGGAACCGAACTTTATCCACAATTGGAAAAACTGACGGGCCACGCGGTGTCTTGGCACAGCTGCGGTGGCTTGCGCTTGGCCACCACTGATGAAGAAGTGAATTGGCTGAAATATGTTTTGGGTATTTCCAAACTGGCTGGCTATGAAGCCGAAATTATTGGCCCTTCCGAGATCAAACAATATCACCCTTATTTAGAAACCTTCGGTATCAAGGCCGCGTTTCGCACAGTCACAGATGGCCATGTGGCTCCAGCCGATATAACCAACGCCATGGCCGCTGGCGCCAGAAAACTTGGCGCAGAAATTTATCGTCGCAACCGCGTGCTCGATATCAAGCGCTTAGCCACTGGTGAATGGCGCGTATTCACCGAACAAGGCAACATCGATTGCGAACATGTGGTGAATTCCGCTGGCTCATATGCAGATGTGGTGGGCGGTTGGACAGGCCACAATGTGCCCATTGCCAATATGTTGCACCACTATGTGATCACCGAACCATTAAAAGAACTGGCAGACTTGAAAATGGAATTGCCAGTGGTGCGCGACCCCTATTCCCATTCATACTTGCGCGAAGAAACCAACGGAATATTGGTTGGCCCCTATGAAACCGCAACAGCACACATGTGTTGGGATGGCAAACCCCCGCGCTGGGATTATGAGTCTGAACTTGAAGCACCTGAACTTGATAGGCTTATGCCATGGCTGGAAAAAGCCACTGAGCGATTGCCGCTTTTTGGCAACACCGGAATCAAATCAATCATCTCTGGTGCCATCACCCACACGCCTGATGGCGTTTATCTTTCTGGCCCGGCCCATGGCCCCAAGAATTATTGGATGCATTGCGGCGCATCCATCGGAATTTGCCAAGGCGGTGGTGC
>JANXRO010000176.1 GCA_025356765.1 Hyphomicrobiales bacterium
CAATCAGTGCAAATGACTGATGCAGAAAAACTTGTTTCGTTCATAAGGGCGTGGAAAAAAGATGCACCATTGCTCATTCATTGTTGGGCCGGCATTAGCCGCTCTACGGCCACGGCCTTTGCGGCGATGTGCATTTTAAAGCCAGACATTTCTGAAATGGAACATGCCAAACACTTGCGCCACGCCTCGCCATCCGCCACGCCGAACAGGTTGATCACCAGCAAAGTTGATCAGCTTCTCATGCGTGATGGCCGCATGTCTCGCGCAATAGAAAGCATTGGACGCGGTGCCAATGCCTTCGAAGGAACACCGTTTATTTTAGATTTTTAGCCGATGCTGCGGCGAGCATAGAATATATGGTGCCCAATGCGGATCAACCGGCGCATGGTTTTAGACCAGCGTGGCTGAACATAATCAGCATGATAATTAACGGCCGTGCCCAACATTGAAATGGAAGGATCGTTGTTAATCGCACGTTGTGCAATAGCCTTGGCATGAGCCCAAGCGGTTGGCGATTTTACATCATCTGGCAAGCCATCACAGGCAAACGAGAATTGACATGAATTGCGCGAACCAGAACCCTGATAAACCACGCCGCAAATTGTCTTCGGGAATTCAGGTGATTTTACGCGGTTCAAAATAACTTTCGCCACAGCCAGTTGGCCAAGATCTGATTCTGAACGCGATTCGAAATAAACGGCACGAGCCAAGCAATTTTCTTCGGCCACACGCAAACGATGCTGGGCCACCACTTGAATTTTAGCATTGGGTGTCAAGGTAGCAATTGTTGGAACTTTGGGGCTTGTTACAAGCCGCTTCACTGCCCCTGGTTCATCATCGGGGTTTTTAAGATCAACCGACGCTGGCGTGATTTTTACTGATTTATCAAGGCCCGCAACTTTTATCTTGGCAGGCTTAATCTTTGGAATTGGCGGAGGCACAGGTTGCACAACGCTCACTGCCTCTAAATCACCCTTGCCCTCTGTCATCACAGTTTGTGTGCGCAAAGTGGCAATATTGATTGTTGTAAAAGTCTGGTCGTCTGGCAGCAGCGAACCCTTGGTGTTCAACACGCTGGTTGGCGCAACAAGTGCTGAAATATCTTCAGCTTCAATATTATGGGCAACGGCATTGCGACCAATAAAATGGCTGGCAAATACAAAAGCGCCGATCAACATGACACCGGCAAAAGCCACAGGCAAATTTTCAATCAAACGACTGCGCTTGCGAACGGGCATTTCCAACGCATAGGGATCATAACTAACGTTGCGCCTAGATTTACGGGGCTGTTGATACAATGCTCTCGGGTCCTGCTTTTTTGGTGGGCAAACGAGGCCCGGATTGCAATATATATGACACGCGTTTAGCATAGGTTAACCATGGCCACAACTAATTCTAGCCAGATTTAGGCCTTAAAATCGGCACACCTGTGATTAGAGTTAATGCGTTGAAATCAAAGCTTATTGTCTAACAATCGCAACCTAGACTGGGCCGCCGCCAGCCTTGCAATGGGAACGCGAAACGGTGAGCAAGAGATATAATCCAAGCCAACTGCTTCAAAAAAGTTGATCGAGTCTGGGTCGCCACCGTGTTCGCCACAAATGCCAAGTTGCAAATCTTTGCGCCCTTGCCTGCCGCGCTCCACCGCCAAACTGATCAATTCTCCAACACCTTCAAGATCAAGCGACACAAACGGGTCACGCGGAAATATCTGCCGCGTGGTATATTCGCCCAAGAAACGCGCTGAGTCATCGCGGCTGATGCCATACGTTGTTTGCGTTAAATCATTGGTTCCGAATGAGAAAAACTCAGCGGCTTCGGCAATATCAGCGGCTTTTAAAGCGGCGCGCGGAAGTTCTATCATCGTGCCCACCAGATAAAACAGCTGCTGATTGGTTTCGCGGGCAACATCTTTGGCCACTGCATCAATGCGCACGCGAACTGCGTTAAGCTCGGCCCGAGAAGCCACCAACGGCACCATAATTTCAGCAATTGGCGCGCGGCCGGTTTTTTGTGCAGCCATCGCCGCGGCTTCAAAAATTGCCCGTGCCTGCATATCAGTGATTTCAGGATAGGATAATAATAGGCGCACTCCCCGGTGGCCCAGCATGGGGTTTTGCTCACGCAACTCCAAAACACGGCGGCGAAAAGCGGCGGGCTCTGCCTTCAACACTTTGGCCAAGGCTTCAATCTCATCATCTTGCGATGGCAAAAATTCATGAAGCGGCGGATCAAGCAACCGGATGGTAACGGGCCTTCCGGCCATGATGATGAACAGTTCTTCAAAATCTGCCCGCAACATCGGTAAAATTTTGGCAAGTGCGGCGCGGCGTTCTTTTTCAGTGTCTGCCACAATCATTTCGCGCATGGCGATAATGCGGTCACCCTCAAAGAACATGTGTTCTGTGCGCGAAAGGCCAATACCTTCGGCACCAAAATCCAAAGCAATTTTTGCATCATGCGCGGTTTCAGCATTAGCGCGCACAGCAAGCCTGCGCACATGATCAGCCCAGCCCAAAACGGTTGCAAAATCACCCGAAAGTGTGGGCTTTAAAACTGCAACTTCGCCTTTCAAGATTTGGCCAGAACTGCCATCAATGGTAATGATGTCGCCGCGGCGCAGTGTCATGCCCGGCGCTTTCAAAAGCCCTTCAATCACATCAATCTTCAAACTTGAAGCACCAGAAACGCAAGGCTTGCCCATGCCACGCGCAATTACTGCGGCATGGGAAGTCATGCCGCCCCGCGTGGTTAAAACACCATCGGCCACATGCAGACCTTTGATATCTTCGGGTGCAGTTTCAGTGCGCACCAAAATAACATGGTGGCCCTGCCCCACCAATGTGCGCGCCTCTGCTGCATCAAAAATAATCATGCCCGATGCTGCACCGGGAGAAGCGCCCAGCCCTTGCGCCAGAACTTCGCGCTTGGCCACAGGATCAAGTGTGGAATGCAGAAGTTGATCAAGCCCAAACGGATCAATGCGCATCAACGCTTGGTTTTCACTGATGCGGTGCTGCGCCACCAAATCTGTAATGATCTTTAA
>JANXRO010000280.1 GCA_025356765.1 Hyphomicrobiales bacterium
GAATCAATGCTTCGCTTTCAGCATCCAAGGCACTAGTGGCTTCATCCAACAATAGAACTGGCGCGTTGCGTAAAATGGCGCGTGCAATGGCCAAGCGTTGGCGCTGGCCGCCTGATAAAGTTATGCCGCGTTCACCCAACATGGATTGATATTTTTGCGGAAGCTTTTCCACAAACTCATCAACATGTGCGGCTTTTGCTGCGGCCTCAACGTCGGCGTTGCTCGCCTCTGGTCGGCCAAGTTTAATATTATCGGCAATTGTGCCGGAAAAGATCGTCGGGTCTTGCGGCACAATGGCAATGCTGCCGCGCAAATCGTCCAGTTTCAATTTTGAAATATCGATGCCATCCAAGGTGATAGTGCCGTGCGTTGGTTCTTGGAACCGTTGCAACAAAGCATAAAGCGTGGTTTTTCCTGCACCCGATGGGCCAACGATGGCCACCGTTTCGCCGGGCTTTGCAATGAATGAAATGGCGTTGAGAACAATGGCCTTGGTGTTGCTGGGATAGCTGAAATCAACCCCTTCAAAAACCACTTCGCCCTGTTTTGGATTGGCCAACGCTGAGGGTTTGTTGGGTGATGTGATTTTAGGTTTTTCATCGAGCAATTCAGAAATGCGTTCGGCTGCACCCGAGGCTTGTTGCAATTCGCCCCACACTTCTGAAAGCTGGCCCAATGAGCTTGCCGCCAACACGGCATAAATTAAAAATTGCGCCAAAGTTCCGCCAGACATATTGCGGGCCAAAACATCATGCGCGCCAAACCACAACAGGCCAACGATGGCACCAAAGGCAACGCCGATGATGGCGAAGGTGAGAATGGCCCGGGCAAAGGTTCGCGATTGCGCTGCTTCAAAAGCCTGCTTTGTCGATAAGGCAAAATGGCTTACCACATTTTTTTCTTGGGTGTTGGCTTGTACGGCCACAATGCCTGAAAGATGTTCTTGGGCATAAGCCGCCGATGCGGCCAACGTATCTTGCGCTTGGCGCGAAAGTGAACGCACGCGCCTTCCATAGGTTACCAACGGAAACACCACGGCAGGGATTGCCAGAGCTGCAAGGCCAGACATTTTGGGGCTGGTGTATACCATCATGGCAACCGTGCCTAAAAGTGTGACGGCGTTGCGCAAGGCGATGGATGCTGTGGATGAGAAGGCGGATTTGATTTGCGTTGTATCAGCCGTGAGCCTGGAGACAACATCACCGGTTTTTTGGGTTTCGTAGAATGATGGGGTAAGCGCCATCAGGTGTTTGAAAAGATCATCGCGCACATCGGCCACCACGCGTTCGCCCAGCCACATGACATAATAAAAGCGAATGGCAGAACTTGCCGCCAGAACCGCCACTACCAAAAACATGCCAAGGAAATATTGGTTCACCAAGCCTGCGGTTTGGTCACTGAAGCCTTGATCAATTAATTGCTTCACGCGCGTGGGAATAACCAATGTTGCGGCCGATGCCACAAGCAAGGCCAAAATTGCAAAAACGGCCCGCAAGCGGTAAGCGGCAAGATAAGGCAAAAGCCTGAGAAGAGGCCTAAGATTGGTGGCTTTTTGTGCGGGTTCAACGACGGACATTAACAACTTTCTGCGGGCCTTGTGTGGCGTTAATTTTTCCCCTATAGGCCAGAACCGAATTGGCCGGAAGCTTTAAGCTTTCGGCTTTCAGCATTTTAGTGAAAAGCAGAGTTTGACCCATGAAAGCCGATGTGCACCCCGATTATCACCCCATCACTGTTGTGATGACAGACGGTTCAAAATATATGACCCGCTCAACCTATGGCAAAGCTGGCGATACGTTAAGCTTGGATATTGATCCTCGCGTTCACCCCGCTTGGACTGGTGGCCAATCAACGATGGTTGATCGTGGCGGCCGTGTTTCAGCTTTCAAAAAGCGCTTCAGCTTCCTTACAAAGTGAGTTTTATATTTATTTGAAAAACCCGGCCTTGGTGCCGGGTTTTTTATTTGCGCGCTAATGAACACTCGAGTGAAGCTGTGTGTTGTAAAAATCGGAAATGCCTGTCAGCAGAATTTGCACACCGATGCACAACAAAATAAATGCCAGCAGGCGAATGAGAACCGCGTTTCGTTGTTCGCCTAACTTTGCGACAATGCGTTGGGCTGATGAATAACAAATGCCCACCATCAATGCGATGATACAAGCTGCCAGCGAAAGCCCAAAAAGATAAGGCACAATCTCTTCAACACGGCTGCCCTTACTGGCGCTGAGCGCGATGCACACCGATATTGTGCCGGGGCCTGTGGTGAGCGGCATGGTGAGCGGAAAAAATGCGTGATCTGGTTTGGAAGATTTTTCGTTGGGTTGCGCCAAAGCGCGTTGTTCATAAGTTTGGGCGCTGTTCAAGCTTTGCCAACCTGCTGAAGCCACAAGCAAGCCACCCGCAATGCGCAGCGCTGAAACACCGATGCCAAAAAAACTTAAAATCGCAGCGCCCAATAAAAGCGATGCAAGCATGGTGATGCCCGAATAAAGCGCCACGCGCCAACCCAGGGCATAACGTTCTTTGGTGGTTGAACCTTCGGTCAAACCATAAAAAATCAACGCCCCGCCAACCGGGCTGACAATTGAAAACAAGGCAGGAAGGCCGATTAAAAATCCATTTTCGGCAATGTTGAAAAAGTTCAAGCCGAAATAAGCGAATGTGTCACCCAAGATGTGATGTGCCTTTGAGCAGGGCTTCAACTTCGCCCAAGCGTGGCATTGACGGGGCAGTGCCCCGGCGTGTGACAGAAATACCTGCGACAGCACTGCCAAACACGGCGGCGGTTTCAGGCTTTTCGCCGCGTGCAATGGCGGTAGCAAAGCCGCCGTTGAAAGCATCACCAGCGCCTGTTGTGTCGATCACCTTGCCGGTATTGAAAATGGGAATGTGAATGGATTGCGTTTTGGAATGAAGCAAACTGCCTTGGCCACCCAAGGTGATCAGGGCACAGCCAACACCTTTGGCCAGCAACCCATCAGCGGCTTTGCGGGCGGATGCAAGATCAGTCACCGCGACGCCCGTCAACATTGAAGCCTCGCTTTCATTGGGCGTGGCATAATCACAATAGGTATAAATCTCATCAGGCAATGCTGCCGCTGGGGCAGGGTTAAAAATGGTAATAACACCTGCAGCTTTGGCTATTTTAAGCGCGTGAAGGCCAACGGCACTGGGCGTTTCAAGCTGTGTCATAAACACGGCTGAATTCTCAATCACATCTTGTGCATCGTCCACATCGCGCGTGGTGATCATACCTGCCGCACCGGGCACAACGATAATGGCATTGTTACCTGTTGCTTCTTCCAAGAAAATATAGGCGGCACCTGTGGATGCGTTTTCATCTTGGGGAACGCGCGTTGCAATGCCTTCACGGGCATACATGGCCAAGGCATTATCGCCAAACGCGTCTTTGCCCAGCCGTGAAATGAACGTTACTTTGGCGCCCGCGCGGGCAGCGGCAACGGATTGATTAGAGCCTTTGCCGCCCGGCCCCAAGGTAAATTGTGAACCGATCAAAGTTTCGCCAATGATGGGCTGGCGTGGCGCTGTGAATGCCAAATCCGCGGCATAAATGCCCAATATTGCAACGCCCGCTTTTGCCATGGTTTAAAACTTCTGATCGGGTGAAATGACACCCATTTTGAAAATGAAGCAGCCATAAAACCGCCGCTCATTGGTTTGGATAACCGCAAAAGCATTTTTGGCGCGTTCATAAAAGGCAAAGCGTTCAACGCCACCCAATTTGAATTTTCCATTTTCTGCATGGTCAATTTCAGTCTGCACTTCGGTGTGAACTGGCAAAAGCTCAGCAGGCTTTCCCATAATTTCCATCCGTTCAGCCGGATGATCAACAAATGTATCAAGCGGAAACTGGCTGAGAACCGCGCGCACAGTTGTGGGTGCATCAGCATCAATGCGCAAAATTCGGCCAAAGGTGGTTTCAAGCGCTATGGCTTCCGCTGGAAAATTTGTGTCGGCGATCACCAAATCATTGCCATGGCCCATTTGGCGCAAGGCATAAAGCACATCAGCATTAAGCAGGGGGTGAATTGTTTTCAGCATCGCGGGCATTCCTCTTTTTCTGATGATTATCGCTGCTTTGCCATTTTGTCACGCGGCGTTGTTGGTCTAAGCTTATTTGTGCAACGGAATCAAAGGAACCAACCATGTTAATTTCAGCAATCAGTTCTGGTCAAAATGTACCTAAAGAAATCAACGTGATTGTTGAAGTTCCGGTGGGCGGAGAGCCCATTAAATATGAAATGGACAAGGAAGCTGGCACATTGGTGGTGGATCGTTTTCTTTATACGTCCATGCGCTATCCGGGCAATTATGGATTTATCCCCCACACGCTGTCGGGGGATGGTGATCCGGTGGATGTGTTGATTGCAAATCAGCGCGGCATCATTCCGGGTGCTGTTGTGGCTTGCAGGCCTGTTGGTGTTTTGAAAATGCAAGATGAGGCGGGCGGAGATGAAAAGATCATCGCGGTGCCGGTTCCCCGCCTTACGCGGCGTTATGAGAATGTGCATAATTATCGTGATTTGCCAGACATCACCATCCAGCAAATTGAGCATTTCTTTTTGCATTATAAGGATTTGGAACCCGGCAAGTGGGTTAAAGTTTTGGGCTGGGGCAACGCCATTGAAGCCGAACAAATGATTATGGAAGGGCTTGAGCGGGCTAAACAAAAATAATTTACGGCGTTAACCATAGTTAACACTTTACTAACGAGCTGTGCCAATGCAGGATGCCATTCAAGATGTGGCGTCTTAATGGAATGGGTTTTGTCATGCGTAAGCTTGAAACAGCAGCACTGGGTGTGCTGGCCACTTTTGTATTTTCAATCAGTTCTGCGGAAGCGGCAACGTCGATGACATGTCGTGATTTTGCTTCAACGGCGGCAGACCAATGGGGCCAAGGTTATATTGAGCGCGCAGCTGATGCTGAAAAGCCTGGCCAAAACAAAATTGTGGTGATTGCTGGGGGTCAAAAATATTTCATGCCCAAGCGCCAGCCTGATGAATTGAATTTGCATCTGGTGGGCGTTGGCCAACGCGCCATTGAGCTGAACCTCGTTTATCAAGAAGAACTGGCCCGCTGCCTTGGCGCTGAACGCATTGTGATTAACATCACCAAATAGGGTTTGCGTTAGCGTTCCGTCAACTTCAGCTCTATGCGGCGATTTTCAGATTTGGCTTCTTCGGTGTTGCCAGGTGCCAAAGGCTGGAATTCACCAAAACCTGCGGCCACCAGATGGTTGGGCGATACGCCTTGAGCCACCAGATATTTCACCACTGAAATTGCGCGGGCTGAAGACAATTCCCAATTTGACGGAAAGTTGGTTTTTTGCAAAATGGGGTCATTATCGGTGTGGCCATCCACACGCAAAACCCAAGGCAGGTCTGCCGGAATTTCCTTTTCCAATTGCTTGATGGCATCGGCCAATTTGGCCATTTCAGTTTGTCCAACATCGCTTAAGCCAGCGCCACCTTTTGGAAACAACACTTCGGCTTGGAACACGAACCTGTCACCCACCACTAGAATGTCTGATCGCTGTGACAAGATTTGACGCAAGCGGCCAAAAAATTCAGAACGATATTTCGAAAGCTCTTCAACCTTTTGCGCCAAGGCTGTGTTGAGGCGTTTGCCCAGATCGGCGATTTGCGTTTCAGATGTATGATTGCGGGCTTCAGAGTCATCCAACAAGCTGGAAATTTGTGCCAATTGGCGGCGCATGGCGGCGATTTGTTGGTTCAACAATTCAACCTGGGCCAAAGCTTCAGATGAAATTTTCTTTTCAGAATCAAGTGCTGTTTGCAGGCCTGTAATTGTGGTGCCCACCGCGTTGCCCTTGCTGTTTTCGGCTTGCAGGCTTGCCAACAAATCGGCGGCCTTGGCTTTTTGGGCGTTCAAATCATCGGTCAAAGCCAGAAGCTGCGCATTGGCATCGGCCTTGCCGGCTTTTTC
>JANXRO010000235.1 GCA_025356765.1 Hyphomicrobiales bacterium
TATCCTTTGATTGTTGTGTTTTATACGCAGACCGCAGCGCGCCGTATCAACATCATAAAAACTTCTTGACAATGTTCCTAATATGTTCTAGGCGGGTTTGGTCTTCTTCCTTTGGGAGTCCCGCTCATGACGGTGATCTGGATGGAAGAAGATAGGCAGGCCTGCTGGTAGGGATAACGTATCCCATCGCCACCGGGAGCCAGGGTTGAACTTCCTCAGACACTAAGGTCTGGGCTGGTATACCGTGGCCTAGCGGCTTTTTCTTAAAAGTCCGCAAGGCGGAGTGACAGTTCCTCTGATGCTTAATTCCTGTCGCGCGTGGGGAAACCCAACGCATATCATAGCCACTCTAAATAATAGTGGCACACCGCGATGGATTAACCCACGCGCTTCCCTTCTTCTCTAGATTTCGAATGACACGAAACCACTTCAGGCGAAGCTATGTCCAAATGGAATTAAGCGACCGCCTCTTTGAAAATCGCGATAATCCGATCAATTTCTGCCTCGGTGTGAGCGGCCGAAACGGAACAACGCAACAAGCATAAACGATTGGGTGTGCCGGGGGGCACGGCCATGTTGACATAAACACCAGCCTGAAACAGCGCGTTCCATTTTGTAATGGTTGTCAATTCATCAGGCATTTTCACGGCGATCACCGGGCTCACCACATCGGTGCCAGTTTGCAAACCCAATGCGCGCAATCCGTTGAACAGGCGCTCGGAATTAGCCCATAATTTGGCGCGTCGTTCAGGCTGTTCTTTCAACACCTTAAGCGCAGCAATGGATGTTGCAACTGAAGCCGGAGACGAAGAGGCCGTGAACATATAGGGGCGCATGGCATAGCGCAGCGTTTCAAACAGCGGATGGTTGCTGGCACCAAAACCACCAATTGCGCCAACACTTTTTGAAAATGTGCCGATGACAAAATCAACGCCATCTTCAAGGCCTGCCTCATCGCCCAAGCCGCGGCCATTGGGGCCAAGCACACCGAAGGAATGAGCATCATCGACGAGCAACTGAAAATCATGTTTCTGTTTCAACGCGACAAAATCAGCCAAGGGTGCCCTGTCGCCCAGCATGGAATAGATGCCTTCAAGCACAACAAGTTTGCCGCCTTCTTCACCTTCGCTGCGGGCCATGCGCTTGTCGAGATCAGCGGCATCATTATGCCGGAACCGAACCAGCTTTGCGCCCGATAAAGTGCAGCCATCATAGATTGATGAATGTGAGTCAGCATCAAGATAGATTGTATCTTTCGGGCCAGCCAGACCCGACAACATGCCAAGGTTGGCCTGATAGCCCGTGGTGAAAACAATGCAATGTTTCAGGCGCAAAAATTCTGCCAGCGAGCGTTCCAACTCTTTGTGCATGGCAAAGCTGCCGTTGGCGATGCGCGAACCCGTCGTGCCCGAACCAAATTCAGCCAAGGCTTTTTGGCCAGCGGCAATGACCGAAGGTTCAAACGTAATGCCCATATAATTGTTGGTTCCCGCCAAAATAATTTCGCGGTTGCCCACCATGGCCCTTGTGGGTGAAAGCATTTGATCATTGGTCACACCCAAACCGTTGATGCCCATATCCAACATGCGTTGGAAACGATCGGCCATGCCTTTGTGTTTTTCGAGAAGATCAACCATCACTTGGCCTTATCTAAATTGGATTGCACAAATGTCGCCAACTCACCAATCGTTCGAATGTTGGCAACAGCATTCATCGGAATTTCAATGTCGAAGTGATCTTCAACTTCCATGATGAAATCTAGGATGCCAACCGAGTCGATGTTCAACTCTGCGGGAATGTCTGTGGCTTCTGTCAGCAGTTTATTTTCAACGTTGAAAGGTGCAAGCAATGTGCACAACACGTCGACAATGGCTTGAGTGTTTGTCATGTGAACCTCCTAGCGATTTGAAATTTATTCTGCAACCAGCCGTGTTCAATGTACCACTTCAAAGTGTCTTCATATCCTTGTTTTAAACCGATTGGGTTATCGCGCGGCCAGTTAGCACCACGCGCCACCCAATCGCCATGATAAAGCTCTGTCACCTTACCGCGATTGGTAATCGAAGGCTTACGCGCGATCAAACCAAAAAGTTCAGCACAGCTTGCCACGGCATGTGCCGCGGCTTTGGGCGCAAACAATGTGCTTAGCGGCATGCCCGTTAAATCACGATTGATGTTGGCCAGATCAGCCCATGTGTGGCCGCCACTCAAATCATCCACTTCCAACATTCCAGCAACCGGAGAAGATATTGACGAGGCCACGACGCGAGCAAAATCTTGCACATGAATAAGCGAAAACTTAGATGATGCCCTGCCCGGCAAAATTGCATAACGTGATTGCAAGCCCTTTAGCAACGGCAGCGTTGCTTTATCACCCGGGCCGTAAATAGCACTGGGCCTCAAAATTAAAACTTCAGGCCGGTTTTTCTGGCCACCGAGAAAAAGTTCTGCCGCCGCTTTGCTGGCCGCATAGTCAGACAGCAAAGGCTCTCGCGCGGTGATGGACGAGATATAAATGAAGCGAGCCACGCCAGCATTTTTGCTCGCGGCATAAAGCAGCTTTGTGCCATCCAGATTTGCATTGAAATATCCTGCGCGGTTATGGGCGATGATGGCACCCGCCACATGCACAACACATTGGGCACCTTCAACAAGCTTGGCCAAAGCCGTTGTATCAGCCAGATCGCCCGGTACGATTTCAGCGTTACTATTTTTCAAAGCGTCAGGATTTCGCGCCAGCGCCTTAACAGTATGCTTTTCACGCAGCAATTCTTGCAGGATTAATTTGCCCGCAAAACCCGTTGCGCCCGTGAGTGCGATTTGCATTTGACGATCAGGCTTGCCCAGCGCTGATAATAGTCATTTCACCGGCAAGATATTTGCTGCGCGCGCCTGCCCTTGATAATTTGCCCGAAGATGTGAAGGGTAAACTGCGGGGAGCCACCAATTCAATTTTGCAATCTACGCCAGAGCCTTGATGCACAAGCTTTGCCACTTCGCGACGCAGCTTTTCTTGAACGGCTAAATCTGTGCTGCGACATTCAACCAACACCACAACATTGTCATCGCCGTTTTCGCCTTCAACTGCAAAGGCAGCAACATCACCAGATTTTAATTCGGCGTTTTGTTCGGCAGTCCATTCAATATCTTGTGGCCAAATGTTGCGGCCATTATGCAAAATCAAATCCTTGGCTCGCCCCGTGATTACAATTTCACCATCCAGCATATAGCCCATGTCGCCAGTGTCTAAAAATCCCATGGCGTCCATAACATCGGCGGTTGCTTCTGGGTTGTTGAAATAGGCGCTCATCAAGCTTGGCCCTTTTACGAAAATGCGGCCAATTTCTCGCTCTTGAACATTCTCGCCAGCCGCGTTGCGCACCTGCATTTCGTGTTCAGGAATAGTTTTTCCGCAAACAACAAAAGCGCGCGCGTCT
>JANXRO010000387.1 GCA_025356765.1 Hyphomicrobiales bacterium
CCAAGCCTTGCTGCACGGGCAAATCAATTTCCAAGGCTTTGGTGGGGGCTTGGTTTTCAATCACACCAATCACCCGGGCGCGCACTTGGTTGGCCCCTTCTGGGGCTTTGATGTTGAAATCATCAGCCTTTACATCGCGCAACATTTTCACGGTGGCTTTGGCTGAAGCTGGATATTCAAAAGCGGGGAAGGTGGCTGTCAACTTGCCATGTTCTGCCACAACCTTGCCATGCGCCATCACAAGCTCAATCGGCAAGCTGATCAGATCAGAGGTTAACACCAAATCTGCGCGGCGGCCCGGGGTGATAGACCCTAATTCGCGTTCCAACCCAAAATGCGTTGCGGTGTTCAGCGTTACCATTTGAATGGCGGTGATGGGTTTTAAACCTTGCGCAATGGCATGGCGCAACACGCGGTTGATGTGGCCCTCATTCACCAAGGTGCCGGAATGGCAATCATCCGTGCACAGAATAAAGTTGCGGCTGTCTATGCCCTGTTCGGTTACGGCTTTGATTTGTGCCGCCACGTCATACCAGGCCGAGCCCAGCCTCAACATGGCGCGCATGCCTTGGCGCACGCGGGCAATGGCATCTTCAACCTTTGTGCCTTCATGGTCATCGGCCGGCCCGGCGGCCACATAGGCATGAAAGGCGTGGCCCAAATCGGGCGAGGCATAATGCCCACCCACGGTTTTGCCTGCGGCTTGCGTTGCGGCAATCTCGGCCAGCATCTTGGTGTCGCCGTTGATCACACCGGGAAAGTTCATCATTTCGCCAAGGCCAATAATATTGGGCCAAGACATGGCTTCAGCCACGTCTTCGGGGCTGATGGTGGCTCCCGGCGTTTCCAAACCGGGGGCGGAAGGCACACAGCTTGGCATTTGCACATAAATGTTCAGCGGCAGGCCAAAAGCCTCATCATGCATCAGCTTTACACCGGGCACGCCCAGAACATTGGCAATTTCATGCGGGTCAATAAACATGCTGGTGGTGCCGTGGGGCACAACGGCACGGGCAAATTGGGTGACAGTCAGCATGCCGCTTTCCACGTGCATGTGGCCGTCACAAAAGCCCGGGCAGGCATAGCGGCCCTTGGCGTCTATGATTTTGGTGGCGGGGCCAATAGTGTGACTGGCGTTGGGGCCAACATAGGCAAAGCGCCCATGGATGATGGCAATATCAATTTCAGGAATAATTTCACCCGAGTGAACATTAACCCACTGTGCGTTTTTAATCACAGTATCGGCAGGTTTCCGCCCCATGGCCACGGCCACAAGATCAGCGCCACATTGGGCCCAAGGTTTCAAATGTTGCATGCGCTAACATTGCACCAAGGGACGTGGCACTTCAAGCCAGTTCAGAGGGTTGCTTGTTCTTCAGCCCTGTGGGTGATTGTCATATAAACCACAATGGCCGCAATGCTGACCAGAAAGATGGCGCTGGTGATAATTGTGCCAAGGCCAAAGCCGCCGTATTGTTTGGGTTGCGACAGCAAATCGCCAAATGAAGCGCCAAGCGGGCGGGTGAAGATATAAACCAGCCAGAACGCCAAAATGGCATCAAGGCCCAAAAAGAAATAACCCAAGCTAAGCGAGGCGATGATCAATCCAAACAAAATCCCCGCACTTAAATAGCCAAGGTGAAATTGTTCTGCCACCAAATCACCAGAAGCTGTGCCCAATGCGAAGGTGAGAAAAATGGCCAACCAATAATAAATCTCGCGGTTGTTGGTAAAAATGGAATGGATCGAAAGGGTTTTTTCTTTCATAAACCAAAATATGAAAGTGGCGGAAAGCGCCACAGCGAAAATGATGGTTGTCGTTTGAAGCTTCACACCAAAGTTGTCGACCAGATTATCGGTGACCAAAGTTCCCACAATGCTGATCAAAACCACGGCCAGCCAATATGTCCACGGAACAAATTTCTTCTGGGCAAATTGGATAACTAGGGCGATAGCCAACACACCTGCCATAACCAAAGATGTTCCGGTGAGGCCCAAGCCCATTTTTACGGCAAGATAGTCTGCCGCTGTTTCACCCATGGTGACGGCCATAAGTTTGATCAACCAAAAATCGGCTGTCACTTTGGGCACGCGGTTGAAAACAACTTCTCGTTTGGTCGCAGCTGACATTTGAATTATTCCACTGGCTTTGATGGGTCAGTTAGGGCTGCCAGCAACGCCGAAAGCTTGGCTTTAACTTTGGCAGCATCGGGCGCCTTGGCGCGCAGTGATTTGAGTGCACCATCGGAAGCGCCATCAATATTGCTCCATTGGTCTTTGTTTTTGGGGCGCAAAGTTGGTTCCGCCTCGTCCCAAAGTGTTTCAAAATCGGTGATGCGTTTTTCGGCTGCCGTAAAATCGCCCTTGGTTGCTATGGCCAGCGTGTCACTTACAACTGTTTGCATGTTGGAAAGATCACCCAATCCCATTGCTTCTGCGGTTGCGGGCGATGTGTTGAATTGAATTTGAAAGGCGCTGAAGGCTGTGACGGGAACAGCAATAAGCGCTGCTGCCAGTAAAAACTGTTTGAACATATTTGGCTCCACGTTGCGACTTGTTTCGGGTGTGAAGGTACAATGCTTCGCGGGGCATAGCGCTTAATTCGATGTAAGGCGTTCTTTAGTCCTGCAATAAGGCTTTGGCTTCATCAAGAAGCTTTTGATTAGAGGCGGAAATTATGTTGCCGCCCAAGCTTGGGTCTTTGCCATCCCATGTGTCCACCACGCCACCCGCACCTTTTATAATGGGGATCAGGGCTGCGATGTCATAAATCTGCAAGCCAGCGTCCAACGCCAAATCCAGATGGCCCGCGGCCATCAGACTGAAAAAATAAGCATCCCCGCCATAGCGCATCAGGCGCACGGCTTGGCGTAAGCGCTCAAAACTCTCCTGATTTTTATATAAATGTGGTGAAGTTGTGCCAGCCATAGCCGCCGCCAACGGTTTGGGGCCAGCTACTCGGAGAGGAGTTTTGTGGCCGCCTCGCAAATGAAAGCTGCCGTCGGGTGTGCCCAGAAAGGTTTCGCCCACAAAAGATTGGTGCATCAGGCCCAAAAGCGGTTTGCCATCTCGATAAAGGCCGATCAGCGTTGTCCACACCGGCAGACCAATCACGAAAGCCCGGGTGCCATCAATGGGGTCTAAAACCCAAGTATAGGAAGAATTTGCCTTAGTTTCACCAAATTCCTCTCCTATCACACCATGGCTGGGA
>JANXRO010000040.1 GCA_025356765.1 Hyphomicrobiales bacterium
AACCATCGGCATGACGCGATACCACAGCGGCGGCCGTTTCATCACAGGAAGTTTCTAGCCCCAAAATAATTGTCATGGCACTCATCTAACGCAGGCTTGTGGCGCAATCAACCAACGCTTATCAAGGATGGATGAAATTAAAGCCCAAACTGGTTCTTTGATATGAAAATTATTATTACACGCCCGCGCGCAGATGCTGAAATTTTGGCGCAAAAACTTGTTGCAATTGGGCATGAGGTTGTGATTGCACCCGTGTTGGACATTGTTCCACGCACAAATGTTGTAGTGCCCAACGTTCAATATCAAGCGGTGTGTTTGACCAGTGCCAATGGAGTGAGATGTTTTGGCGGCGCACTTGATCTTAACCTTCCTATTTTTGCAGTTGGTGAACAATCAGCTGCGGCGGCACGCAGATTTGGATTTCGAAACATCAACGCAAAAGGTGGGGATGTGCATGGCTTGGTGCAAAATATTATTCAGGACCTCAAACCCGATGCAGGCTCGCTTTTATATATTTCAGGTTCTGAAACATCGGGCGATTTGGATGGGCAACTGCGGCGCGCTGGTTTTACAGTTGATCGCATGATAACCTATGATGCTGTTGAACAAAACCTCGCAAGCCTTCGAGCAGAAATAAGTTCTGCTGATGCGGTTGTTCTTTACTCGCCGCGCAGTGCCAAGCTTTGGCAAAAGCAAATGACTGCGATGAATTTGAATGATAAAATGGTGCAGATGAGGCATTTTTGTCTTTCGCCGGCGGTGGCAACTATACTATCTTCAAATTCCCACATTGAGATCGCAAATTCGCCATCTGAAGATGCCATGTTGACAATGTTGGAAAGAAGAATAGGTGACAAGGCATGAGTGAAGATCAGGTAAAAGCAGACGATATTATCGACATTGAACCGAACATGATCAATGAAACGTTGACCCCAGAGTCTGCGCGTTCGGATTCGGCCACGTCGACGCGTCGCGTGTGGCGCAATGGGGTGCTTGGTCTTTTATTAGGGTTGCTTTTTGCAATTGCGGGCGGATGGATTTATCGCCAGACACTTTCGAATTATTTTCCAAGTGACCAAGTTGCCGCGTTAAGTGCGCGCCTTGATGGCATTGAAACTGCCAACAAGGAAACGGCCAAACGAGTTGATGCGGCCATTGCTTTGACCGAAGAATTAAAATCAAAATTAAGTGCGGCGCAGGCAACGGCTGATAAAAGTCAAAAGGTAACGGCTGATTTGCAGAACAAAACAACTGGCGTTGCCACTGATGTTGAAACATTGAAGCAAGATATGGCCACAGCGCAAGTCACGTTGGATGACTTTAAATCAAAGCTCTCCAGTGGCGTAAGCGGCGCGGGTGCGCCCGATGTGGCCACGGGTGCGCGTATTGCTGCTTTGGAAAAAGCTTTGGCGGCACTGAATGCAGCACCAGCAGTTGCAAAAAATGAATCGTCTGCCATGGCGCAGGCCATCACTTCCATCAAAGCAAAAATTGCTGATGGTGTTGCGTTTCAACAAGAGTTTGACACTTTGAAGAAACTGGCCCCGCAGGTTGCCGGGTTGGATGTTTTAGGCAGTGTTGCGCAAGCGGGCTCAGCCAATGCGGCACAATTGGCCATGGAGATTGATGGCATAATCGCGAAGTTGCCCAAGGCTGAAGCAAAGCCCGCAGCGGCGCAATCTTGGCTTGATCATGTGGGTTCATATTTTTCTGGTTTGGTTTCAATCAAAACCATAGACGCTGGTGACATTTCAATCGTGGCGCAAAAAGCCTCAGCGCTTGTTGCGTCTGGTGATTTTGTGCAGGCGTTGGATGTTCTCGACAAGTCGGGGATTACTTTGTCACCAGATTTGCAACGATGGCACGAGAAGGTTGCTTCACGCATGGCAGTTGAACAAGCCTTGAGTAAGACCAGCGCCGAGATTTCACTTCTTGTGGCGGCGAAGGGTTAAGCATGATCAAGCTGCTCTGGCGCTTTTTATTATTATTGCTCGCGGCTTTAAGCTTTGCGTGGTTGGCAGACAGGCCAGGCCAAGTGACAATCCAATGGCTTGGCCGCGAAATTCATCTTTCGGTTTTGGTGGGCGCGGTTTTTCTTGGCGCTAGCATGTTTGCGCTGTGGTTTTTTGTGTCACTTATGCGCAAAATTTGGCGAAGCCCTGTTGCTGCGCGTGATATTTTACGTTTGCGCAAAACCAGAAAAGCCTATGAAGCTTTATCCCGCGGCATCATTGCTGCTGGTGCAGGTGATGCCCAAGCAGCGGCAAAACATGTGAAACTTGCTGGCGAAACCTTGAAGAATGAACCCTTGGTCAAATTGCTTGGCGCACAAGCTGCGCAATTGCGCGGTGATCGCGCCGAAGTGAGGCGCGTGTTTGAAGGTATGGCCGCTTCGCCCGAAACAGAATTGTTAGGATTGCGCGGGCTTTTTGCTGATGCGCAACAGGCGGGTGATTGGCCAGCCGCGCGGGGACATGCTGAAACTGCGCTTAAAAAAAACGCCAGGTTGCCTTGGGCTTCATCGGCCGTGTTGCAATCACATGTGGCGCAACGGGATTGGGCCGCCGCCGCCAATGACATTGCCCAACAGGTGAAACTGGGCCTGATGCCAAAGGCAGTAGGCCACCGCAAGCAAGCCGCTTTGTTAACCGCTCTGGCCTTGGCAGAGGAAGATGCCAACCCCGCACGTGCCCTTGAACTTGCGGTTGAAGCCCATGGACTTGACGCAGCATTGGTGCCAGCTACCACACTTGCTGCCCGCAGGCTTTCATCCACCGGCCAACAGCGCAAGGCCATTAAAATGATCAAAGCCACCTGGGCCAAATCACCGCATAAAGATTTGGCTTCAGTGGTGGCGCATTTACAAAACGACACGGCAGAGAACCAATTTGAACGTGTGCGTGATCTTGTCGGCAAAGAGCCCACCGAAATTGAGGGCGCTTATTCATTGGCACAGGCGGCGTTTGCTGCCAACCGCTTTGATGCCGCAAAAACAGTGTTGAAAGAATTTACTGATCACCGCCCACAACAGCGCGTGTGTGGTTTGATGGCCGAGATTGATGATGCTTTGGGCGACAAGGGCAAAAGCCGTGAATGGCTGGCGCGGGCTTTTCATGCCGCCAAAGACCCGTTGTGGGTTTCAGATGGTGTAGCAGCAATGCGATGGACGCCCGTTTCACCCGTCACCAACGAGATTGTGCCTTGTGAATGGAAAGAGCCTTTTGAGCTTCCTTCCGGTGGCCGGTTGCAATTTCAGCCGCAAACAGATGCGACTACAGTGATCAAACCTGAGGACAGTGCGCTTGCATCCTTGCCGCGCCCGCCTGATGACCCCGGGGTAGAGTAAAGGCAGTTGAACTGGTGTTTGAAAACGTTTATTTGAATTTTCGAAAGCTGCTTTAGCTCAGTTGGTAGAGCACCGCATTCGTAATGCGGGGGTCAGGTGTTCGAGTCACCTAAGCAGCACCAATTTTCAATTCAGGGTCGGCTAAAAGCGTTTTGGGGCTTCAGGGGCGTTTTGCAGAATTGTTTCAATCTCGGTTTTTAAATCAGCCGTCATCACATTGCGCTTTTCCAACGCGGAAAGATTGTCTTGCAACTGGTTGAGCTTAGATGCCCCCAGAATGACCGACGAAACATGCTTGTTGGAAAGGCACCACAGCAAGGCCATGTGATGAATTGGCAGACCGGCTTTGTTTGCCAGTTGCGCCAGCTTTTCAACTTTCTGCAGCTTGGCTTTGCCTTCTGGGCTTTCCCACTCTTTGCGCAGCCACTCATAACCGGGCAAGTTCATGCGTGAGTCTTGCGGAACGCCATTGTTATATTTTCCAGTGAGAACGCCCGAAGCAAGCGGCGACCATGTGGTGGTGCCCAAACCCACCGTGTCGTAAAGCGGCAGGAAATCACCCTCCACCTTGTGGCGCTCAAAGAAATTATACTCTGGCTGTTCCATGGTGGGCGGAGTTATTTTTAAATCTTTGGCCACCATCCACGCTTCGGTGATCTGTTGGGCAGACCATTGCGAGGTGCCCCAATAGAGAACTTTGCCTTGCTGCACCAAGTCATGCATGGCGCGCACGGTTTCTTCGATGGGTGTATCAATATCAGGACGGTGGCAGAAATAGAGATCAAGATAATCCACCTGCAAGCGCTTCAAAGCCGCGTGGCAAGCATCAAACACATGCTTGCGCGAAAGGCCGCGCTGGGTTGGTTTGCTGCCGCCCCAGAAAACTTTGCTGGAAACGATGTAGCTGTCTCTTGTCCATTTCAGCTTTTGCAAAGCTTGGCCCATCAGCTCTTCTGATTTGCCTGCTTCATAACCTTCAGCATTGTCGAAGAAGTTGATGCCCGCATCATAGGCCGTTGTCATCAGCTTCAGTGCATCACCTTCATGCACCTGTTTGCTGAATGTAACCCAAGAGCCAAGTGAAAATTCACTGACCTTCAAGCCGGATTTGCCAAGACGACGATATTCCATGGATTAAACCTTCACGCGCAGCATGTGATAACTATAGGGCGGAAGTTTGACCACGAGGCTTTGATCAACCACATGCGCGGTTGTGCCCTTTTTAGGCTCAACAGTGTGTTGGTTGAGCAATGTGTTCGTTGCATCGAGTGGATGGCCCGCAATCACCTGGTGATCAATAACCACAGGGTCGCCAAAGCCATGCAGAGAAAAGGCAACATCAAGACTATCCTTGCCGTTGCGGTTGATCAGGAAGAAAGTGATGGTGCCTTCAGCTTCATCGTGAACGGCGGCCGCATCAAGATAAGGAACATTGTCGGCCACATCTGCATCATAGCCCGGGCTTTTCACCGCAAGGTTAAGCGCAGTGCCACGCCCGAAAATCGATGCGAAGTAATAAGGATAATAGGTTGTCTGACGCCAAGCGGGGCCACCTGGCTCTGTCATAATTGGCGCAATTACATTCACCAACTGAGCGATGCAGGCGATGTGCACAATGTTAGAGCGGCGAATGAAGGTGTTTATGATACAACCCACCTGCAGAACATCTTCAAAGTTATAAATGTCTTCCAGCAGCCGCGGCGCATGGGGCCAGCCCGCATTGCCTTCGAGAATGGTTTTGTCTTGCTCACGCGAATGATACCAGACGTTCCATTCATCAAATGAAATATGAACCTTGTGCTTTGATCGTTTGTTGGCGCGCACTAGGTTGATGGTGCTTTCCACAGTGCCGATATAGGTATCAAGCTTGTGATTAAGGGCTAGGAAGTTTGCAGTATTCTTGGCTTGGTTGCTGAAATACATGTGCAGCGAAATATGGTCGATCGAGTCATACGTATGCTCGAGAACGATGCGTTCCCATTCCGGATAGGTTTTCATATCAGAGTGAGATGAGCCACACACCACCAGTTCAAGCTTCTTGTCAAAAGCCCGCATGGCCTTGGCTGTTTCATAAGCCACGCGGCCATATTCAGCGGCCGTTTTCTGGCCAATCTGCCAAGGCCCATCCATCTCGTTGCCCAAGCACCACAGCTTCACATCGAAAGGTTCGGCATGGCCGTGTTTCTTGCGCAAGTCCCCCCAATAAGAGCCTGTTGGCCCGTTGACATATTCAAGGAAGTTGCGCGCCTCATCCAGTCCGCGGGAACCCAAGTTCACGGCCAGCATCATATTTGTTTTCACAGTTTTGCACCACGCCGCAAATTCATGCACGCCAACGCGGTTGTTGTCTGAAGTGTGCCACGCAAGGTCTAACCTTGTGGGCCGTTGGTCAGCTGGGCCAACGCCGTCTTCCCAATTATAGGCCGAAACAAAGTTGCCGCCGGGATAGCGCACAAAAGGAATGTTGAGATCGCGCACCAGCTGGGCCACGTCTTTGCGCATGCCGTCCTTGTCTGCGGTTGGGTGGTCTGGCTCATGGATGCCCGAATAGACAGCGCGCCCCAAATGCTCGAGAAACGCACTGTAAATGCGATCATCAATTTTCGAGATTGTATAGTCCCGGTGGGCTGTAACTTTGGCTTCCATGGGTGCCTCCCCTATGTTTCTGTTTTCCCGATTTATATCGGAATTCACGGTATATAAGTAGAGGCGCGCGGCGCGGTCAAGCAAAAAGGCCCACGTTAGGCGTTGGCCACTTCCAGCCGCATGACAATATCTTGATCATAATTGCCAAAACCACGGCCAAACACATTCAAGCCACCCCTGTGTTTTGCGTCTTTTTTCACTTCGATGCGCAGGCGAACGGAATGATGGCTTTCAAGTTCAAGGTCCTTCAAGGTTACGGGTGATATTTTCATGCCGTCGACATAAGTGCCATCGCGCGCCACCCGCCAACTTTTCAACATGCCATATTGGCTGCCCTTCAGCTTCCACCATGTGGGAGTGTAAACGCCGCGTTTGTCACCAAAGTCGCCCGGTGATGTCCATGTGCCAATTTCCATTCCATTGACAGAAAGGGTGATGTCGGAAGGCCAATCTGCTGCCGTGCCAGGAACCTCAGACGAAAGCTCTAGCGAAAATTCCAAAGCCTCAATTCTGCGATTGGCCAAAATCGAATTGTTGGGAAATTGATATTCGAGATAACCGCGCGTGAACCAGATCAATCCCGCGTGCATGCGTTCGGGTTCCAGAAATGCGTTAGGCACGTCAAGAAGCCCAATAATGCCTTCAGATGAGCACAATCCACACGGGGCTGAAACATCGCAACTGGTGTAAAGGCCTAATGGCATGGCCACTTCAATGGTGTTGGCCTTCAGGCTTTCCGTATCTTCCTTGAACATGAACAGCACTTGATCAAACGTCGACTGGCAGATCTTCTGGTTGCCCTTCTTGGCGCGCTGTGATTGCGTACGGATCAAGCCTGCATCTTCCAACATTTGGATGTTGGATGAAACTGTGGATTGGGGAAGCTGAAGTGCTGCCGCAATGTCGTTCACATTCATGCCTTGCTTGCCGTGAAGCAGTTTTAGAATTTTCACGCGCGCTTCAGAAGCCAGCGCCCGCAAAACCTCAAAACCCTCCTCAGGGTCGATCACCAGAAAGTCTCGACTCATCGCGCCGTCTCCAAATATGCAACTTGGATATCAGGAAACATGGTACAGTATAAGGGGTATAACAGAACTTGCTGACAGGTTTTTTACTCATAGCATGCAAAAATGCCTTGTGAGATGGTTTTTTCAGGGCCAAACTCGAAATTGCCGGAATAAAACCCATTTGTATCAAATCTTCGGGTATGTATCGTTCTTCTCGTTGACATTCCCTGCCTGCTTGATAGAGTGTGGTTGAAGACATGCAAAGCAAGACGTGTCGAAAGTTTCCGTCGCAAGAACGGCGGTCAACCCAGGGAGAATGAAATGTTCAAGAAACTGTTTACGGCTACGTTGTTATCAACGGCGCTTTTTGCCAGCAGTGCATTTGCGAAAGAAACTGTCGCGTGGTGGGATTTCCTCGGCGGCGGCGACGGCGTTCGCATGAAGCAGCTGATTTCTGATTTCAACAAAGACCATGCCGACAAGATCGAAATTGAAGCCACCACGCTGGAATGGGGTGTGCCCTTCTATACCAAGGTGCAAACATCTTCAGCTGTTGGCGAAGCACCAGACATTATGACCTATCATGCCAGCCGCATTCCATTGGCTGTGTCGCAAGGTATTCTTCAAGAAATCACCCCAGATGATTACAAGACCATGGGCCTTTCCAAGGCTGATTATCCAGATGCGATTTGGAACGCCATTACCCAAGATGGCAAGCAATATGCTGTGCCTTTAGATACGCACCCCATCGTTCTTTATTACAACAAAGACATTCTGGGCAAAGCTGGCTTGCTAGACGACAAAGGCATTCCAAAAGGCCTCAATGGTGCCGAAAATTTCAAGGCTGCATTGGGCAAGGCTAAAGCAGCTGGTGCCAAGTGGGGCATTGCTGGCGTGACAGCAGACGGCAACTTTATGTATCGCACAATCTATTCATTAATGGGCCAGCAAGACGGCGAGTTGATGACAGATGGCAAGTTCTTGGCTGGTGATAACCCCAAGAAGCTTGAAAATGCTTTGGCCGTGCTTTCAGATTGGACAAAGAGCGGACTGCAATCTCCCTACACTGATTATCCATCAGCTGTGGCCCTGTTCACATCGGGATCAGCGGCGATGATGATCAATGGTGTGTGGGAAGTTCCCACAATGACTGATTTGAAGGCCAAGGGAAAATTGTTTGAATGGGGCGCTGTTGAACTTCCAACAATCTTTGCGCATCCTTCAACTTATTCTGACAGCCACACCTTCGCCATTCCTGTCAACAAGGGCAAAACTGCAACACCTGAAAAGCACGCTGCGGTTCTTGAAGTGATGAGCTGGATGGACAAGCATTCGCTGTTCTGGGCAACGGCTGGGCATATTCCTGCTTATGGCCCAGTGCGCGCAACGGATGAATATAAGAAGATGCAACCGAACGCCACCTATTCACCGCTGACAGCAAACATGATCTTTGATCCGAAGTCTCCGCTGTTTGGTGTTGCTGGGCCAGTGTTTGATGTGATGTCTACATACTTCGTTCCAACCTTGAACGGTGAAATGGACCCAGCGCAAGCCGTGGAAAAAATCAAAACTGATCTTGGTAAGATGTAAGTAAGAAAGCTCGGGGCCGCCTTCCCTCCTGGGGCGGCCTCGGGAATATCTGATGTTTGCACATGCCCGCACCCGCAGCTAGAATTGTTCGAATGGTGTTCTTGTCTGTTCAGGTTTGAAATGATCCGCAACCTTGCCAAAGAAAATCTGATTGCGCTGGTTTTTGTGGCACCTTTTGTCGCCCTCTTTGGCTTGCTGTTCATATATCCCACAATTGCAATGTTCATCACCTCATTCACAGATGCGCCTTTGATCGGTGCTGGAAAATGGGTGGGGATTGCCAACTATGTTCGCCTTGCCAGTGATGCAAAATTTGGATTGGCGCTGTGGAACACTGGCTATTTCGTTCTGCTGTCTGTCATCCCGGGCACATTTGTGGCACTGCTTGTTGCAGTGGGTGTGAGCCGCCTTTCGGGGTGGACGCAAGCCATCGTGCTGGCCCTGTTTTTCCTGCCCTATATCCTGCCTGTCTCGGTGGTCTACAGGTTGTGGGATTGGGTTTTGAACTTTCAATTCGGCCTAGCCATGCATGTGCTGGATGCACTGTGGATTCCGCGTGTGCCAGTTTTCAAAACCATCACGTGGTTCATGCCTGCAGTGGCTGTTGTTACCATTTGGTGGACTGCGGGCTTTTCGTTCCTGCTGTTTCTGGCTGGCTTGCGCGCCATCCCGCCTGAAATTTACGAAGCTGCGGCGTTGGATAATTCCAACGGCTGGACGACATTTCGCAAAATCACATGGCCTCTGTTGTGGCCCGTGACAGCACTGGTTCTGACAATTCAATTGATCCTGCAACTGAAAATATTCGATCAGGTCTATCTTTTCTCGGTGGGCGGCAGGCCGAACGACACCATGGTGATGGTGCAATATATTTATGTTAAAGCGCTGGTCAACAACCAGGGCGGCCAAGCCGCAGCCATCGCCGTTTCACTGTTTGTCATTGTCATCGCAATTTCAGTTTTCCAATTCCTGCTTCTGCGCCTTGCAGGAGGCGACGACAGCAAATGACTTATGCAAATTTGCAACGTTGGAATCTCGCCGGTGGCCTTGTCACCGTGCTGACTGTGCTTGTCGCTGTAATTTGGGCCTTCCCGCTTTATTGGGGGGTGATCACATCACTCAAACCTGAAGACGAAGTTGTCAGGCCCGTTCTTGAATTTTGGCCAGAACATTTCACCTTTGAAAACTATATCTCCGCCATTACCAGAACGCAGATTGGTCGGTGGTATATCAACTCTCTAATTGTTGCTGGCAGCGTGACGCTGATCACAGTGTTCACGTGCCTGTTGTGCGGTTATGCGATCTCACAACTCAAATTTCCGGGCCGCCGAATTCTTTGGGGTTTGATCCTTGCAAGTTTCATGGTTCCAACCCAAACGCTCATCATAAATTACTTTGAGTTGATGGCCAGCTTTGGTCTTTTGAACACACTGCCCGGCATTATTCTGCCGCAACTGATCAACCCCGTTATCATCATTGTCTATAAGCAATTCTTCGATAGCGTGCCGAAAGATTTTCGAGAAGCCGCCGTGATGGACAATGCCAGCGAATGGCGCATATTTTACAAGGTTTTCATGCCGATGAATTGGGGCGTGACGGCGGCCCTTTCCATCGTGTGCTTTATCTGGACGTGGAACGCATTTCTTTGGCCATTCCTTGCGGTGTCTCATGCAGAGATGATGACGGTGCCTGTCGGCATCACCCAGGTGAATGACAGTTTCGGAATTTCATATGCCCACCGCTTGGCTGCCGCCGTGTTGGCTGGTTTGCCCGTTGCAGTAACATATTTGATTTTCCAGCGGCGCGTGACGCAGGCGATCACACTTTCAGCGGGCATCAAGGGCTAGATCCCTATTGAACGTAATGGGCCTTGCCGTCTGCATCAAAGAAGTGCCCGTGCGGCATATCAAATGAAAGTTGCACTGTCTGGCCGGGCTGGGCGGTTGAATAACCTTCATCTTGCGCAGTTAACATCTGGCCATCATTAAGCCTTGCATAGACCAGCGTTCGGTCGCCTAAGCGTTCCACCACTTTGACCACGGCTTGAATATCTCCGCCCTTGGCCACAACACGCAAGGATTCAGGGCGGATGCCAAATTCATAACTGCCCGAGGCCAATCCGGTTTTCACACTTGGCAATTTGGTTCCATCTTCCGTGATGATAGTGGCAACCTTGCCGCCGCTCACTTTCACCTTAATGAAGTTCATTGCAGGTGATCCCACAAACCCCGCCACAAACCGCGAGGCAGGGCGCGAATAAACTTCCATCGGCGTGCCGATCTGCTCAATCTTGCGATCGTTCAATACCACAACGCGGTCAGCCAATGTCATGGCTTCGGTCTGGTCATGCGTCACATAAATGATGGTGGATTTGATGCGTTGATGCAGCTCGGCCAATTCAACGCGCGTGCGCACACGAAGCGCTGCGTCAAGGTTTGACAAGGGCTCGTCAAACAAAAATGCCTTTGGCTCTTTCACAATGGCGCGGCCAATGGCAACGCGCTGGCGCTGGCCACCGGAAAGCTGCGAAGGCTTTCGCTCAAGCAAAGATTCCATTTCCAAGATCCGCGCAGCATCAGCCACCCGCTTGTCAATTTCTGTTGCCGGAAGCCCGATGTTGTAAAGCCCAAAGGCCATATTTTCTCGAACGGTCATATGCGGATAAAGCGCATAGTTTTGGAAAACCATTGCAACATTGCGCTGACCCGGAGAGAGATTTTCACAGCGCACGCCACCGATTGTGAGAGTTCCCGAATTGATTTCTTCAAGGCCTGCAATCATTCGCAACAGTGTTGATTTTCCAGATCCGGAAGGCCCCAGAAAGACAATAAATTCCCCGTCCTTCACTTCAAGAGAAACGTTCTCAATCACCGACACTTTGCCATATGATTTTGTAACATTGTTCAAACTAATTTCAGCCATCGTGGTGCTCCAGCATGCCCGAAAATATCAGCGCGGCACTTTGCTTTTGATGTTCAACAACCCTGCCACAGTTGCGTTTTTTGTTCAAATGTAAATCGCGATTTGGGTGATAAAATTGCGCAATCGCGCAAAGCACGAACACCCGGAAAGATTTTTAAATTCCGCGAAGCTCAATCAATGGCGTTAATTCTGCCACTGTTTCCGGTTGCGCTATGTTATCCCCATTGATCTGGCCGCTTTTTTTTATTTTGGCTTATGCCATAGAGCGTTCCATATCTCCCAGTGCAAACGAGCTATTGGGGGCAGAGGATTATTACAAGAACAAATTTCTTCGACAACGAACCATGTTAAAGTTCCATGGCCGCTGGCGTGGCCGAAATGTTTGAGCCTGGCACCAAAGTGCTTTATGCAATGCGGTGTATAGTTGATTTGCCGAAAGGCAAACGCACGAACAGATGGGCGGTTTTTTTATGGCTTCAAAACAATTTCGCCTTGGCGTTGATATTGGCGGCACATTCACAGATGTAGTGTTGGAAATAGGCACGCAGCAATTTTCAACAAAGGTTTTAACCACCTATGCAGCGCCTGAAAATGCCATCATCGAAGGGCTTCATCAGGTTTGCAGAAAAGCCAACATAAAGCCTTCACAAATTACGCAAATCATTCACGGCACAACGTTGGCCACCAATGCGTTGATTGAGCGGCGCGGCGCAAAAACAGCCTTGATCACCACCCAAGGTTTTCGTGACGTTATCGAGATGCGCACCGAAAGCCGCTTTGAACAATATGATTTGAATTTGGTTTTGCCAGAGCCACTGTTGCCGCGCCAAAGTCGCTTCACGGTGAATGAACGCTTGAACGCAAAAGGTGAAGTGTTGGTGCCGCTGGTCCTTGCCGATGTGGAACAAGTGGCAGAGCAGATCAAGCTGGCCGGATATACATCGGTTGCGGTGGGCCTGATCCATTCCTATCTGAATGACGCCCATGAAAAAATGGTGCGCGATATAGTGGCCAGAGTAATTCCCGGCGTGATGATTTCATTGTCGTCTGAAGTGTCGCCGCAAATGCGCGAATATGAACGCTTCAACACCACTGTGGCCAATGCCTATATCAAGCCGTTGATGAAAAGCTATCTCTCGCGGTTGCAGGGTCGTTTGAATGCAGAAGGTGTGAGTTCTCAAATATTTTTAATGCATTCTGGTGGCGGCATTATTTCAATTGAAAGTGCGGCCGAATTTCCGGTGCGCTTGGTTGAATCTGGCCCAGCAGGTGGTGCAGTTTTTGCGGCCCATATTGCTTCGCGGTTTGGTTTGAACAAAGTATTGTCATTCGACATGGGCGGCACCACGGCAAAAATATGTTTGATTAAAAACCAGACGCCAAAAACCTCGCGCGTGTTTGAAGTTGCACGCAGTTATCGGTTTAAAAAAGGCTCCGGCATGCCGATTTCAATTCCGGTGATTGATATGGTGGAAATTGGCGCGGGCGGCGGATCACTTGCCCATGTGGATAGCATGCGTCAAATTCGCGTGGGGCCGGAAAGTGCCGGATCAGAGCCGGGGCCTGCGTGTTATAATCGCGGCGGCACGAGGCCCGCGGTAACGGATGCTGATCTGGTTTTGGGAAAGCTTGATCCTGACAATTTTGCCGGCGGCTCCATTCCACTGAATGCGAAACGCTCAAGCGAAGCGCTGCAAAACCATTTGGGCAAAGTGCTTTTGATGGATGCGCAAGAAGCGGCTTTTGGCGTGGCCGAAGTTGTGGATGAGAACATGGCCAATGCAGCCCGCGTTCACGCCGTTGAAAATGGCGAAGACTTGAGCGGCTATACCATGATTGCCTTTGGTGGCTCGGCCCCCCTGCATGCGGGAAGATTGTGTGAAAAACTTGGAATAAAACGTATGCTGGTGCCGCAAGGTGCGGGCGTTGGTTCCGCCATTGGTTTTTTGCGCGCACCCTTCAGCTTTGAATCCAATCGCACAGTTTATATGAAGCTTGACGAATTCAAGCCTGAGCTTATTTCAAAACTTTTTTCGGAATTGGAACGCGACACAACAGGCTTTGTGAAATCTTGCGCGCCAGATGAAAAAATCAAATCTGAATTTAAATGCTATATGCGTTATAAAGGCCAGGGTTGGGAAATACCCATCGCACTTTCGCCGCAACAAGCCAAGAAACCAAATGCTGCAACATTCAAAGCTCTGTTTGAAAAAGACTATGCCGCACTTTTCGGGCGAACGGTTGAGGGCCTTGAAATTGAAGTTACCATCTGGGCTGTGAATGCCACAACAACAGTTGCAAAAGTGGCGCGGGTTAAAACTTCTGCCAAGGCCCATGTGGTGAAGCCAAAAACTTCGCGCATGTTATATGATGCAAACCTGGGCAAGCCTGTTAAGGCCACCGTTGTTCAACGCTCTGCCATGAAGGCGGGGGACAAGGTTGCAGGCCCCGCCATTATCACCGAAGATGAAACAACAATTATTGTGCCAGCGCGGCGTTCAGCATTGATGCAAGCCGACGGCACGCTTGATGTGGTGAGTGCAAAATGAAAAAGAAAACCTCAACCGTTGCCTATCAAGTGATGTGGAACAGGCTTATTTCAGTTGTGGAAGAACAGGCCCAAGCCTTAGTGCGCACCGCATTTTCAACTTCGGTTCGTGAAGCGGGCGATCTTTCCGCTGGCGTTTATGATTTTCAGGGCAACATGTTGGCCCAAGCTGTCACCGGAACGCCTGGCCATGTAAACGCCATGGCCGATGCGGTTGGCCATTTCATAAGGCGCATTGGCCGCGAGAATATTTTCGAAGGCGATGTATATATCACCAATGATCCGTGGGAAGGCACTGGCCATCTGCATGACATAACCGTCGTCACCCCATCATTTTATAAAAAGAAGCTGGTTGGTTTTTTTGGTTGCACAGCCCACATTGTTGATATTGGCGGGCGCGGGTTTGGCGCTGATGCTGCAAGCGTTTATGAAGAAGGGCTTTATATCCCCATTATGAAACTTGCGGCGCGCGGTGTGGTTGACCAAACGCTGATCAAAATCATTCGCGGCAATGTGCGTGAGCCTGATCAATTGGTGGGCGATGTTTATGCCCTTTCAACCTGCAATTTGATTGGCCATCGCCGCTTGATTGAAATGATGCAGGAATTTTCACTTGTTGATCTGGCCGGCATTGCCAAATTTATCTTGGAAAATTCACGCCGCGCCACATTGGAAAAAATCAACGCCCTGCCCCGCAAATCGGCTTCAGGAGAAATGACGATTGATGGCTTTGACCAAC
>JANXRO010000056.1 GCA_025356765.1 Hyphomicrobiales bacterium
TAAATAAGCGTGGCCGCCAAATTCTGTGTAAAGCGGCCCCGAAGCCCATGTGACAGAAGACAGCAATAGCCCGCCCGCAAAGGCCGTATAAAGCGCTTGGGCCGTGTTTCGCAAATTAAGCGGAACATTTTGCCTGATGAAATGCATCAAGGCTAAATGGCTGCAGGCAAATGAAATACAATGTAAAGCTTGCAAAGCCCCAAACATATAAAGGTTTGTGGCAAAGCTCATCCCAATCCAACGCATTGAACCGCCAAACAGCCCAACGCATAAAAGCCTTGCCACGCCAAGGTCGGCGACAACTCTATTCGAAAAGAAAAACAATCCAGCCTCTGCCAAAACAGCAGCGGCCCACAACATTCCAATTTGAAATGTGCTAAATCCAAGGCTGGTCCAATAAACTGCACTGAGTGAATACATCATGCCATGACTTGCATTGGATAAGCTGGCGGCCAATAAAAACACTGTAAAGCGTGAAGCGAACAGAAAATTCAATGCCTGGCCCAGTTCCAGAGATGTGGTGTGATGTGAAGGGGTTGTTCGTTTGGGTTCAGGTGGCAGAATGAACGTTCCCACCACAGTAAGCCCTTGGGCAAAAGCAATCAAAGCCATGGTATAGGCCGCCGGAATAATTGTCAGCAAAGCGCCCGAAATCAAACTGCCTGCCAAAAAACTGAGAGAGGCCCACAGCCGCAACCGCCCATAATCTAACCCCAAGGTCGAGGCACTATCGACACTGAACCCTTCGATCAGCGGAAAAACCGGTGCAAAGAATGTTGCCGCCAACATGCCAACAGCCAAAATCAGCGGAAAGCTAGGCATGACAGACAAGGCCGCATAACTCACCAATGCGGCGATGGCGCAGCCACGGATCACCCAAAAGCGTTGTTTAGTGTAATCTGCCAGAGACGCAAAAAGCGGAGCACCAACCACCCGAACCGCCATCATTGCGGCCACAACCGTGCCAATTTGCGTAACGCTCAACCCCTTGGCTGCCAGCCACAGCGGCAAAAATGGCAATTGAATGCCGCTGCCGATCATCAAAAGGGCATAGGAAAGGGAAAATCGAATGGAAAAAATACGAATGGTCATTTTTTTTACAGAACTAAACGAAACATTCACCACTTTCTATGAATATCCCTGCAAGTGTCATCTGTGTCAGGTGCATGTCTTTGTAAGTTGCGTAAAGGGTTGGTGTTATGAGTTCAGTTCAGTCGAACGTTCCAGAAAGCTTGGACCAAGTTTTGGAGGCGGTTCGTGAAACACCGCGCGGCCGTTGGTTTTTGGAAAATTATGAAAACCGCCTGCGTAGCGACAGCACTTCAAAAATTTTAGACTCAATCGCCAAGCTTGAAAAACATATCGCATCACTGAGCGGCACAAATGCTGACGCCACTTTGATCAATCGGGCCAGAGCCGCCATTTCTTCTGCAAAGCGCGATATTGCTGCCATTGATCAAAAACCAGCCGAACTTTCCAACGAAGCCCAGCTTTTTGCAAAACTTGCAGGCTTGGCCAATAATTCGAACACGCAATCTCCGGCCATTTCGCAAGGTGTTGAACGGGCCTTGCGGCTGGTTTCAGAACTTGATCTGGAGTTGAACGCAGCGGCACCAGCAAAACCTGCTGAAACCTATTTCAGACAAGACGATGCTGTGTTTGAGCCAGCACCTGCCCCCCAAGTTGTAAAACCGGTGGCCAAAAGCCAACCAGTTGTGGATGCAACGCCACGCGGCGCAAAATTGTCGATCCAACGTGTAAGCAACATGACGCTGACACCCATCGAAGAAAAGCCCGTTGAAAATGTTGCCGCCGCCATTGTTGAAGAACAACCAGCGCCGCAACAAAGCCGCATCGTGATTATTCGGCGCAAAGCCGATGAAGCAACCGAAGTTCCTCTGCTTGGGCAAGATGTTGAACACGAAGAAAGCGTGAGCGCGGCTTAAAAAGCGCGACACCTAAAAATTCCTCTTGACTTTGTTCTATTTATGTTCTAGGTTAGTCAAATCGTTTCTGGACGCAGGAACGATGTCATAGCGCTTTGTTGTGCGCAAAATTGCCATCTTAGTCGACGGTGGCTCCTTCGATTTCGAACGCCACGAAATCTCTCCGGCCTTTGCACATCAGATGGCACACCAACAATATCACAGAAAATTTAAGGTGCATGCGGCAAGTTTTTCGCGCAGAAGCGGCACAATTAAGCCCGCGTTTACTAAGATAAGACAGGGTAAGCCCAGCGTTCAAGTGAGTTAACAAAGTGTTTAAAAGCAATTTCAGCCGCCGCCATTTTTTCAAACTTGCAGCAACCCTGCCCGCATCTCTAGGTCTGGGTTGGCAATCCAAAGCCTTTGCGCAAGATCCGGCAGATGTTGGTTCTGTCACTTCCATTGCGCCGCGCATTGCCATGCAGGGCAAGCTTTCAACCAAAACTGAAATCGTTCAAGGCCAAGGCCAAGCGCCGATGTTGACCTTGGGTTCGCTGCAAGCGCTTGAAGGCGCAATTTCCATGTATGAGGAAATTGTGGCAGGCGGCGGCTGGCCAACGCTAAACCCCGGCAAATATGATAAATCTGCCACGCCCAAAACCATCATCAATTTGCGCCAACGCTTGGTGCGCGAAGGCTATCTTGATTTTCAAACCCTCACCGATGCCAATGCAGGCGTTTTTGATCAACCCTTGCGCGCAGCCATTGCGTCATTCCAATATAATCATGGCGCTTTGCCCACGGGCCGCTTGGATGAACGCACCCGCCAAGAATTAAACATTTCAGCAGAGGCCAGGCTTTATACGCTGAAAGAAAATGTGCCCCGCATCACCGAACATATGCGCGATTTAGGCCCGCGTTATGTAGCCGTGAACATTCCGGGCGCGCAGCTTGAAACAGTTGAATTGGGCCAACTTTATTCGCGCCACAATGTGGTTGTGGGCAAATTAGATAGGCCAACCCCATCGCTAAAAAGCCATATCAGCGATATTGTCTTTAATCCCACATGGAGCGCGCCTGCATCCATTGTCACCAAAGATATTTTGCCAAAATATGCAGCTGATCCAACCTATCTGGCGACCATGAACATTCATGTGTTTGATGGTGTGGGCGGCCCAGAGATTGACCCCGCAAGCATTGATTGGGCCAACACTGCGCCAGATCGTTTTGTGTTTGTGCAAGACCCCGGCGAAAAAAATGCACTGGCCACAGTGAAGATCAACTTCCCCAACAAGTTCATGGTTTATATGCACGACACGCCGCATCGCGAATTATTTGCCACCAACAACAGGTGGGAAAGTTCAGGCTGTGTGCGCGTTGATAAAGTGCAAGATCTGATCACCTGGGTGGTCAATGGCCAGGAAGGCTATGAGGCCGCAAATTTTGAACCCATCATCGCCACACGCCAAACTCAACAGTTGAAACTGCATAACGCACCCGATGTGCGTTTCATGTATCTGACAGCTTGGGCCACCGAAGATGGCCGCGTGAACTTCCGGCCCGACGTTTATAAGCTTGATGGCAAGGGCTTCATCTTGGGCCAGCCGGAGCCGCAAGCGTCGCTGTAACAATCCAAGTTGCGTTTTTCTCCGTAGGCTCCCACATAGAGACTATTCAACGGAGAATTTAAAGTGTCACTTCAGCTCAACGGTTTTCATCATCTTACTGCTGTCACAGCAGATGCGCCCCGCAACCACGCGTTTTACACCCAAGTGATGGGCCTGCGTTTGGTGAAAAAAACCGTGAAC
This sequence comes from Hyphomicrobiales bacterium, assembly GCA_025356765.1. Lineage (GTDB taxonomy): Bacteria > Pseudomonadota > Alphaproteobacteria > Rhizobiales > Aestuariivirgaceae > Aestuariivirga. Next base: position 3,734 of record JANXRO010000056.1, read on the forward strand.
CAAGATGACACTTCCGCTTATCATTTGTTTTATGCCGATGGTTTGGGCTCTGCCGGAACCGACATTACCTTTTTTGATTGGCCGACGGGCCCGGACAGACGCGGCACCAATTCAATCGTGCGCACTGGTTTGCGCATCAAAGGCGAAAAAGCCTTTGGCTGGTGGAGCGATCATTTCAAGAAGCACAATGTAAAAGCCGAAAAAGTCTCCGAAGAAAACGGCAGACAAGTGATTCACTTTGAAGATTTTGAAGGCCAGCGCTTAAGCTTGGTGAATGATGAAGCAGACAGTGAAACTCACCCATGGGAAAAAAGCCTGGTACCTGCTGAACATCAAATTCGCGGGCTGGGGCCAATCACTCTCAGTGTGCCTGATCTTAAACCAACCGATATGGTGTTAACCCAATTGATGGGCATGACACCCGCCACCCGCTTTGGTGACACATTTGTTTATCACATGAAGGGCAAAGGCCCGGTGGCTGAACTTCATGTGCGTGTTGAACCCAATTTGCCGCGCGGTGGCCAAGGGGCGGGCAGTGTGCACCACGTGGCCTATAATATCGCAATGAGTGAATATGACGCTTGGGCTGATCGGTTAAAGCAAATGCGCATTCCCAATTCAGGCAAGGTGGATCGCTACTGGTTTAAAAGCCTGTATTTCCGTGAGCCCAATGGCATTCTTTTTGAAATCGCTACCGATGGCCCGGGCTTTGGCGCCGATGAGCCGATGGATAAGCTTGGTGAAACTTTATCCTTGCCGCCATTCTTGGAAGGCAAGCGCACGGCAATTGAGGCTGGCCTAAAGAAGCTGTAAGCACGCCTTTATGATCGTCAAACTCAGTTACATCTTAGGATTCATATTGATAGCGGGTGGCCTGCTTTATCAATATCTGCCGCTTGAAACGTTCAATCTGTTTGTTTCGAAAGATCAAGCGTCAACCCAGATTCGCCAAAACGTTGCCTATGGGCCAGACGCACGCAACGTGTTGGATATTTACGCGCCAACATCGGGGAAAGGCCCTTGGCCGATTATTGTGTTTGTTCATGGCGGATCATGGAGCAGCGGCAACAAAAACCCATATGAATTTGTGGGCCGCGCCTTAAGCGCCCAAGGTTTTTTAACATTGGTGATCAACTATCGTTTGCACCCGGAACACCCTTATCCTGCGTTTGTTGAAGATGCTGCACTGGCGATGGATTGGGCCACACGCCACGGCGCTGAATTTGGCGGCGACCAGAACCGCGTGTTTGTAATGGGCCATTCCGCTGGCGCATATAATGCGGCCCAAGCCATTTTGGATAAAACCTATTTGGCAAAATTGGGCACCAACACATCTGCAATCAAAGCCGTTGCATCATTGGCGGGGCCGTTGGATTTTCTGCCTCTCGACAGCGCAATTTCAATTTCGGTTTTTGGCAAAGTGGCTAACTTACCGGATACTCAACCCATCAATCATGTGCGCGCAGATGCGCCGCCATTTTTATTTCTACATGGCACAGCCGACAAAACCTGTTTTCCAAAAAATTCCATCAACATGGATAAAGCATTGCGAGCCGTGGGCGCCACTTCAACGCTAAAACTCTATGATGGTGTAAGCCACGTTGGAATTTTGTTGGCCTTGGCCAAACCCTTGCGCGGCAGCGCTCCCACTTTGGATGATGTGATTTCATTTTTTCGCGCGCAGAATTAAGGCAAATTATCGCGCATAAAAATATCAATCCTGATGCGTTCTTGCGCTTCAATCAGCGGCGCATTATCCGCCCGCGCCATTAACACGCGCACGGCCGAGCGCACCTCGTGGCCAGCATCTTGATTGATAATCACATCAATGGTGTTGCGGATCAAAGCGCGGCGTGAACCATCTGTCACCTCATGGGCGATGAACACAATATCATTGGCGCGTTTGGATTCGTCCAATGCTGTCACAATGCCTGCCGTGCCGCCGCCCACGTTATAGATGCCGAGCAAATCAGAATGTTCACGCAGCAGCTGCTTGGCCAGTTCTTCGCTTCGCTCCATATCATCGCGTGATTCACGCACTGGCAAAATTACCAGTTGCGAAAATTCATGCGCCATCACTTGTTCAAAACCAAATTGCCGTTCGATATGATCCCGCAAAGCAAGCGAGCCTGCAAACATACCAACCTTACCTTTGCGGCCCGCCAAAAACCGTCCCATCAATCCAGCCGCTGTGCGTCCTGCTGATGAGTTATCAATGCCAGCATAATGTGTGCGCTTTGAACCGGGCACATCAGACACCAGGGTTACAACCGAAACACCTTTGGCCACCAACGCATTGATCGCCTCGCGCACGGCCGGATGATCGAGCGCCACAACAGCAACGCCGTCGATGCCATCTTCCAGCTCATCCAAAACCTTGGCCAGCAATGGGCCATCAAAAACGTCAACGCGTTTCACCATAATGGAAACCCGTTCGCCCGCCATGCGCTGAGCTGCGGCCTCAACCTCATCAGAAATGCGGTTCATAAATTCGCCAGCCGTATCTGGCAAAACAAACCAGAAGCGATATTCGCGGCCACGTGCCAATCTGGCCGCAATCCGATCGGGCTGATAATTCAGCTCTCTGATGGCTGATTCCACTTTTTCA
>JANXRO010000062.1 GCA_025356765.1 Hyphomicrobiales bacterium
CGCATTGAATTGGTGAGGCCGTTGCGCTTGGCGTTTTGCTCACACAAAACGGCATAACGGGTGGAAATTTCAATGCCTGTCACATGCACCAAAGGGTGGCGCGCAAGCAAGCAAAGCGAGGCTACACCAGCGCCAATGCCCGCTTCAAAAACGGTTTCGCCATCAACGGCAGGAATGGATGCAGCCAAGAAAACAGCGTCTATGCCTGCTCTATAGCCTTTTTCTGGCTGTAAAATTTGAAGCTTGCCACCTAAGAATGCATCATCGGTCATGGAAGCAGGCACGGCTGCAGATGCCGGCGCTGATGTGCGGGCATAAATCGAATTCAGGTCGAGAGCTTGTTCCATGGCGATTAGGGTTAACCCCGATATAGTTAGAAAAAGGTTACGATAAACATCAATAGGCTTTTAGAATTTGTAAAACAGCGGGAGAGAAGCTGCCCTCGCTGGGTTTTAGGGATTTTCCCTCTTTTTGAAGCTGCGCTTGAATTGCGGCAAAAGTTTCGGGGCTTAAGTCTTGGCCAGCCTTTGCAACCAGAATATTTTGAGCATCCAGCGAGTGAAGCTTCAAGCCTTTCAACAAATATAGCGCAGCTTTTGCAGCGTCTTGTGGCATATATGTGCCATTATCAAAGGCCATGCCGATTGTGGTTAGTGCATCAGCATTGCCGCCATCTGCACTTTTTTGTAGCATTGCCATGCCACCTTTCACATCTTGTTTAAGCCCACGGCCCGCCAACATGGCATTGCCCAAATTGAACATGCCTTGGGTGTTTCCAAGGGCGGCTGATTTTTTATAAAGCTCAATAGCGCGTTGCAAGTCTTTGGCAACACCGGATCCTGCCTCGTAAGATGAACCCAAGTTTGCCATGGCGGCAGGGTCGCCCGCATCAACACCTTTTTGATACCAGGCGTTTGCTTCGTTGGCGTCTTTGCCAAAGCCCCAACCTTGATCATGGGCAAAGCCACAATCATTGAATGCCAGATTATAACCAGCGGTGGCCGATTTGCAGGCCAGTGAGCCATAGCGCGCTGTATCACGGGCAACGCCCAAGCCCGCTTTATAAAGCAAGGCCAGATTATAAATGCCTACGCGATTTAAAAGTGGATCAGCGGCTGCTTTGGCATACCATTTTGCGGCGGTTTGATAATTTTGTTTGATGCCGGTGCCATTTTCAGCGGCCACGCCCAAATTGACCATGCTAATGGCATAATTTTGTTTTGCCGATGCCACGTACAGAGAAAGCATCGTTGATGGATCAGTTTTGCTGATGTTCAAAAGCCTCGCCATCTCAAATTGCAGGCGCGGATTATTTGGAGTTTTGGCCAAAGCGGCTTTGCAAGCGGCCAGCGCCTGCTGCGTTTGAACGTCGGCGGTTTTCACGCCAACAAGATTTTTGGGGCGTTGCGTATCTTCAGGGCTGGCCGCCAAAGCATCGCAGGCAACTTCTTGGGGTGTTGCCGCGTTGGTGTTTGTTGCGCCACATATTGCCAAGGCCAGAAGCAGTGCAAACCGATTGATTTTTAACATGGAATGCTTTTGGTTGATTCTCGACCGCTTCGTCAAGCAGCGGCAATGCGCCGCTTGTTTATTTATTAGGCAATTGGCCATAGTTGAATTGAAAAGGAGAAGCCGATGGGCGTTGTTTTGGCATTTGATGGCACGGGCGAAAAACCCAAAGCCACGCTTGATCAACTGGTGAAGTTGACCACGGCTGATATGAATTTGGTGAACGAATTCATTTTAGAAAAAGCCCAAAGCCATGTGGAATTGATCCCTGAAATTGCTGGCCATCTGATTAATTCTGGCGGCAAGCGCATTAGGCCCATGTTGACAGTGGCTGCTGCGCGCATGTGTGGCTATCAAGGCGTGCAGCATTTGAAGTTGGCCATGTCGGTTGAATTTATGCACACCGCAACCTTGCTGCATGATGACGTGGTGGATGAAAGCGATCTGCGTCGCGGCAAGCAAGCGGCACGCGTGATTTGGGGCAACCAAGCTTCTGTGCTGGTGGGCGATTATCTTTTGGGCCAAGCTTTCAAAATGATGGTGGAAACCGGTTCGCTGGATTGCTTGCGCATTTTATCAGATGCCGCCTGCACCATTGCTGAAGGCGAAGTGTTGCAGCTTTCAATATCGCAAGATACGACCACCACCGAAGATTCATATTTGAAAGTTGTAGGGGCCAAAACTGCGGCCCTGTTTCAGGCGGCGGCAAAGGTTGGCGCGGTGATTGCCAATCGCCCGCGCAATGAACAAGAAGCGCTGGAAGCTTATGGCCGCAATTTAGGAATTGCCTTTCAGCTGATTGATGATGCTTTGGATTATTCAGGCAAACAAGCCGATTTGGGCAAAGCCGTTGGCGATGATTTTAGAGAACGCAAAATAACCTTGCCGGTGGTTTTGGCCTTCAGGCGCGGCAGCAAAGAAGAACGAAACTTCTGGGCCCGCGTTATGGAAAAAGGTGACCAGACAGACGATGATTTAATCTATGCAACAAAGTTGATGGACCGTCATTCCGCTTTGGCTGATACGGTTGATCGCGCCCGCCATTATGGCGCGATGGCCTGTGATGCCTTGGCGATATTTCCTGAAAGCGAACACAAGGATGCACTGCTGGAAGCAGTAGGCTTTTGCATTTCACGGGCGCATTAAATATTGAATTGTAACTTCGCCAACCGTGCATAAAGCGGACTTTTTTTCAGCAATTGCGCATGCGTGCCAATGGCGATTATTTTTCCCTGTTCCAACACGATAATTTTATTAGCATTGCGCACAGTGGCCAAGCGGTGGGCAATCACCAACGTAGTGCGGCCCTTGGCAATGGTTTCAAGTGCGCTTTGAATCAATGCTTCGCTTTCAGCATCCAAGGCACTGGTGGCCTCATCTAACAATAAAACTGGCGCATTGCGTAAAATGGCGCGTGCAATGGCCAAGCGTTGGCGCTGGCCGCCTGATAAAGTTATGCCGCGTTCACCCAACATGGATTGATATTTTTGCGGAAGCTTTTCCACAAACTCGTCAACATGCGCTGCCT
>JANXRO010000114.1 GCA_025356765.1 Hyphomicrobiales bacterium
GCGCTCAATGATAAGGTTTTGGCGCAGTGCTTCAACCACGCCGTCATCAAGAGCCTGCAACACGGCGGGTTCCATTAAATCAAAGGCGCTGGTGCCAGGCCCGGCAATCACTATGCGATCTGGGTTAAGCAAGGCCACCAGCCTTGCCAAGCCAAAACCCAAGGCACGGCCAGCAGCATTATAAGCGGCAACGGCAGCAGCATCGCCTCTTTTTGCAGCACTTTCCAAAGCCTTCATGACCGCGGGTTCAACCGCGCCATAAGGCGGCGCCATATCCAGCGGCAGGCCTTCAGCGTGGCGTAAAATGCCATAGTCTGAGGCGTAGGCCTCTAAGCAACCAAAGCGCCCACACCTGCACAATGCGCCCGCCGGCATATGGTTCATGTGGCCAAATTCTGCCGCGGCACCAGTCGAGCCATGAAATGTGGTGCCGTTGATCACCAAACCTAAGCCCACGCCATAGCCCAAAAACACCACGGCAGCCGTGCCAAGATAAGCATGATGTTCACGCGCCATCAGCCCTTCAGCAATCATATTGGCATCATTGGCCAAAACACATTCGATACCTGTAAGTTCTGAAATGGGTTGGGTTAAAGGAATGTTGCGCTCGCCAAAGGCAGGGCTCCAAATCAATTGTCCAGCACGAGAGTCGACAGCCCCTTGAACTGCGATGCCAATTTTGTGGATTGCAATTTTAGCAACGTGATGTTCGTCCAGAAACGCTAGAATGAATTTTGCGGCATTTTTTGCAACTGCCCCAGCACTTAAATTGAAAGTTGAAATTGCAAAGACTTCACCCCCAAGGCGATGGCCGCTATAATCTGAGAGTGCAACTTCAAATCGATCAATCGAAATCTTCAAGGCCAGAACATGCAACGCATCGGGGTTAAGTTTCAGGTCAACCGTTGGCCGACCGCGCGCCACGGGGGCGGCCTGATCTTGCGGTGCTTCCATAATAAGGCCTTCAGTAATGAGTTGTGCTGTGATGGCCGTAATCGTTGCGGGTGAAAGCTGCGTCAGCTTGCCAATTTCAACCCGCGGCCGCGCGCCATGGCTTCGCAAAGCCTGCAAAATCAAATAGCGATTTTGCCTACGCACCACGTCAACATCGGCCTTGTTTGTGTTCACCTGCAAACCTTCCAAAAATAAGTTGACTTAACCCTTCGCAATATGCAAGATTATTTTATACATCAAAATAAATAAGCCGTTGATATTTTAGAACGCCTGCATAAATTTATTTTTTAAGTGGCGCGTTCAGATCGACTTTGAGTAATTGCGATGTTATGTGTTTGTTTGGATATCAACAGGAGGATTGTCCACTATGAAGAAAACCATTTTTGCATTGATGACCGCTGGTTTAATGCTCAGCGCAACAACAACAACATTTGCTGCTGGCAAAACCATCGCCGTATCTTGGAAGACATTCCAAGAAGAACGTTGGAAGACCGATGAAGCAGCAATCAAAGCTGCCGTTGAAAAAGCTGGCGATAAGTATATTTCAACAGATGCTCAAGGCTCTGCCCAAAAGCAAGCTGCTGACATTGAAGGCCTGATTTCGCAAAAGCCAGACGTTGTGATGGTTGTTGCTTTCGACAGCGACGCAATTTTGCCATCCATCAAGAAGCTTAGCGATGCTGGCATCAAGTCAATTGCCTATGACGTGCAATTCGAAGATCCAAACGCACTCTACGTAACTTTCGACAACGTGGGCGTTGGCCGCATCATGGCTAAAGAAGTTCTCAAAGTGAAGCCAGAAGGCAACTATGCTTTCATCAAGGGCGATAAGGGCGATCCAAACGCAACCTTCTTGTTCCAAGGCCAAATGGAAGTTCTGAAAGCCGCTCTCGATGCTGGCAAGATCAAGAATGTTTGCGAAACATTCACCGACGGCTGGAAGCCAGACAATGCTCAGAAGAACATGGAGCAATGCTTGACTTCAACTGGCAACAAAGTTGACGCTGTATTGTCTGAAAATGACGGCATGGCTTCAGGCGTTGTTGCTGCTCTCACCGCACAAGGCATGGCTGGCATTCCAGTTTCAGGCCAAGACGGTGATTTGGCTGCGATCAATCGCGTTGCTTTGGGCACACAAACTGTTTCAGTTTGGAAGAACTCAACAGACTTGGGCAACACTGCAGCAGCTGCTGCAATCGCCTTGGCTGATGGCACTGCCATGGACAAGCTTGCTGGCGTTGCCAAGTTCAATGGCGGCAAGAACAAAGTTGAAATGAATTCAATTCTTCTTGCTCCAACACCAATCACCAAAGACAATGTTGATGTTGCCATCACTGCTGGCCACATCACCAAAGACGCAGCTTGCGCAGGCGTAAAAGCCGGTGCTGCCAAGGGTTGCTAACAATTAGCGCCTGAAAGAAATGGGCCGCGCCATGCTGAAAAGCTTGGCGCGGCTTTTTTATGTGAACTAATTTCCTGCCAAAAGGAAACAGCCTGCTCACCTGTTCGAATTGTCCTTTCTTAGGCGCAGCGTTTGTGGCTATATAAAAGAAATAAAAAAATATACGGGGAGAAGTCGATGTCTAACACCAGCCAAAATCCGGCACTGCAAAATGAAGGATCTCTAAAAAAGTTTTTCCGCGCCACGGAAATTGATCCCCGTATGTTGGGCATGATTGGCGCACTGATTTTGATCTGGTGCATTTTCGATTTTTCCAGCGGCGTGTTGCGCGGAAATTTTGGCGGTCTTTTGGGCGGTTCATTTTTAACGCCCCGCAACTTGTGGACATTACTTGTCCAAACGTCGTCCATCGCCGTCATGTCCACCGGCATGGTGCTGTTGATTGTGATGCGCCAGATTGATTTGTCGGTGGGCTCAATGCTTTCCATGGTGGCGGTGGCCACGGCCGTTTTGCAAGTGTTCCATCTCAATATGGATTGGGGTGTTGGCCATCCTCTCATCTGGCCTGTAGCTGCAATTTTCTCAATTGCACTGGGTGCTGCTGTGGGGGCTTTCAACGGTTGGCTTACGGCCTATGCAAAAATTCCCGCCTTCATTGTTACTTTGGGTGGCTTGATTGCGTATAGCGGTTTGG
>JANXRO010000146.1 GCA_025356765.1 Hyphomicrobiales bacterium
ATTAAACATTCTATGCTAATTTTATGGTGGGACCGAGCGGCATGGCATCATGCTGAGGTGGTGTGAGGAATGAAACGTGCGAGTTTTGATTGCGGATGATCATGATTTAGTCAGAGAAATTCTTGCTGCATATTTGATGCGGGAGCCAGGTTTTGAAATCGAAACAGCAGCAGACTTTCATGGTGCGGCAAAGAAAATAAAGTCAGAAGAAAAGTTCGATCTGGTTCTTTTGGATTATAACATGCCAGGAATGAATGGCGTGCATGGTTTAACTGAAGCAATTGCCCTGAATGGGGGAAGACCTGTTGCAGTGATTTCAGGGACTGCGCCACGATCCGTCATTCAAGAAGTGTTGACGTCTGGTGCTATTGGATTTCTTCCCAAGAATATGTCCGCCCGATCATTGGTTCACGCCATTCGATTTATGGCATCTGGCGAGAAATATGCTCCGATTGATTTCTTGGCAAACAAAGATCTCACTCCAGAAAATTCGCTGGCTGCGCTTTTAACAAAACGCGAGCTTGAGGTTTTGAAGGGCTTGACGCGCGGGCTTTCCAACAAAGAAATTGGGCGGGATGTGGCTCTGCAAGAAGTGACAGTGAAGCTTCATCTCAAAACGCTCTGTCGTAAAATCAATGCGAGAAATCGAACTCATGCTGCAGTAATTGCAATGGAAGCAGGGTTGCACTGACAAGTTTGGATGATTGAATATAATCAAATCAACAGCGATGCACCTGATCTGAAATGTTTTACTGAAACCCCAAAGCTATGGTTATTTTAAGATCGCAATTGCAAAATGAGAGGATCGCTCGTCCCGATTCCGATGATGCGCAGCTATCGGATGAGCCTACTTTTGATTGGGAATGGGCATATGAAACGCAGCTCGACACAACAGCTTTTATAAGACCCAAAAATCAACGAAGTATCTTGCCACAGTTTCAACTTTTCTCAGGAAAGGCAATACGCCTCCTAGGAAAGTCGAATGCAGTGTTCTTTCTGGGGTGGCTCGTTTTAATTTGGATAGTCGCGTTGGGCTATTTGCATATAGCAAAACCAAGCTACTCAGCACATTTTAAAATTATCCTGCCCGGGGCAGGATCGGTGTCGTCTGTCAATATTTCAGATATTGGGCAGGCGACTTCAAACGCCAGTTCACCGTTTTCCAGTTCTTCCCTCAGTCCAACTGTGACTTATAAAAACCTCATCATGTCGTCTGATATTCTTGAGGCCGCCGCCAAACGATTAGGAACAACAGCGGAATCTCTGCCCGCACCCAAAGTTAAGTTGACCGATGAAACGAGCTTTATTTTAGTAGAAATGACGGGCCAAAAACCTGATGTAGCGCAGATGCGTGCGATTGCAATTCAAGACGCATTTTTTCTCGGAACTGGAAAGGCTTCGCCTGGATGAAACAAAAAAACGCGAGGATTCGACATCCGAAAATGTGAAAAAATATGGCGATGAAGTTGAAGCCGTGCGCCGGAAAATTAATCTTCTACAAGCGCGCAGTGGCTTAACGTCAATCGAGCAATATAATCAAATGGTCAGCGAAACGGGAGTTTTGAAAACGAAAATTGCTGAGAATGAAAGTGCGCTGGCCAAGACGGCCGCTTCCGAAGATTCATTAAGATCCAATCTCAATATTGCGCCGGAATTTATATTTGCGACCATGAAAATTCATGCTGATCCTGAATTTATGGCTCTTGCAGATGCCACAGGCAAAGCAGAATCTGATCTGGCCGAAGTATCTAGCCAATTTGGCAGCAATCATCCGAAGGTTGTTGACGCAAAAGCAAAATTTATGGGCACTCAACAAAGAATGATTTCCCGTGCCGTCAAAGTCACTGGCCTGTCTGCTCGGAAACTTGCGAATAAGTTGGATTTTTCATCTGCTGGCCAAAGATCGGGTTTGATGTTGCAGTTGGTGAATTTAGAAACGGAACGTGAGGGGCTGGATTCTCAATTGATCGTGATGAGGGCTCAATTGAAGCGCGATCTGAAATCTGTTGGCGGGCTTGCCCAATCTGTTTCACAATTGGAAATGTTGAACCGAGACTATAAATTGGCAGACGCAGTTTTCACTTCGGCTCTGGGTCGGATCACCACGTCTAAGACAGATATTTTTGCGTCCTATCCGATGGCTCAGGTCGCGGAGTCAGCCGCATTGCCGACCGAGCCAAGTTCTCCTAGCCGGGTCAGTATTTGGGGCGGGGCAGCGCTAGCTTCAATCATTTCGTTATTTGCTTTCATTTTAGGAGCGCTTCGACAACCCATCATCGAAAAATTCAAGCGTAAAGTTGGGGCACGCAATGCACACGCGCACATCCTCTGATCGCACATTGTCTGATGCTGTGTGCTTTTGGACTATCGCCCTAACGTGGCCATTCTACATGCTCGGTGCACTTTATGTTGTTGGCCCATTATTGGCATGGATGCTTTTTTGCGTTGTGGTGGTTTCAACCTATTTGAATCCATCGGAGCAGCCTGAATTGCCTTTGTTTTTAAGGCTTCCGCCGATTGTGTGGTGTTGGATTGTTTCATGCCTATGTTTGCTTGTTATCATTTGGGT
>JANXRO010000211.1 GCA_025356765.1 Hyphomicrobiales bacterium
GTTGGGCCATGGCGCTTATGATCTTGTGTCACTGCTGCAAGATGCTCGCGTCGATGTTTCGTTTGATCTGGCAGACGCGCTTTATGCTGAATATGTTTTGGCGCGCAAACAAGATGGTGTTTTTGACGAAGAGGCTTTTGCTACCGCCTTTGCAATTCTTGGGGCACAACGCGCCACAAAAATTTTAGGTATTTTTGCCAGGCTTAACAAACGTGATGCTAAGCCTCACTATCTAAAACACATGCCGCGCATGTCGCGCTATCTGGCACATAACTTAAAACATCCAGCCTTGAACGGTTTGAAAAACTGGTTCACCGTTCACATTCCCGAAGCTTTAACCCAATGAGTTTCTTGAAGTGAGTTTTCACCCAAAAACCGCAATGATTTTGGCGGCGGGCCTTGGCACACGCATGCGCCCGCTGACAGACCACACACCAAAACCGCTTTTGAAAGTGGCTAACAAACGCATCATAGATTATGCTCTTGATCATCTGAATGCTGCGGGTGTTGAAACCGCTGTCGTAAACAAGCATTATCTGCCAGACCAGATTGAAGCCTGGGCCAAACAAATCTCATCCCCCAAAATAGTGATCTCCGATGAAACTGATCAAGTGCTTGAGACAGGCGGCGGCGTCAAGCGCGCCTTGCCTGTGTTGGGCACCGAACCTTTTTATGTTTTAAACAGCGATTGTTTTTGGACAGACCATGGAACCCCCGCATTAGAACGATTGGCGCAAAGCTGGGATAATGCAATGATGGATTGCCTTTTGTTGCTGTGCGACCCCAAACACACCACGGGCTATGACGGCAGCGGCGATTTTGTGATGGATGCTGAAGGTCGCCTCAAACGCCAAACCCAAAATGGCTTATGTTTCATTGGTGCTTATCTGGTGCATCCGCGCCTATTTGAAAACGCCCCTGCTGGTCGCTTCTCGATGAATGTGCTGTGGAATGAGGCCATCGCTAATCAGCGCCTGTTCGGGATTTCCCATCAAGGCCACTGGTTGCATGTGGGAACCCCAGATGCCATAAAAGCTGCTGAAGATTATTTGGCAAAAAGCTGATCCATGACTGAAACTCTGCCTCGCGTGTATACCATTGCAGCAGGCGAGGCTTTTCTCGACATCCTCGCTGAAAATATTTTGTTGCGTTTTCCCACCTTTGAAACGCAAAGACCCCTGACAGAGTGGACAGTGCTTGTCCCCACGCGCCGCGCTGCTGTTGAATTGGTAAAATCCTTCAAACGTCAATCCAAAGGGCAAACGCTGCTGTTGCCGCGCATCAGCCCGATTGGTGATGTGGATGAATTTTTTATCGATACAACATCGGAAATTTTTGAAAAGCCAACGCCTGTTTCACCGCAAGCCCAGCTTTTAATGGTGTTGGGCTTGGTGGAAACCTGGGCAAGGGACAACCCACAAATCGGCCTTGCAGGCGAAATCACGCGCTCAGCCGTGCAAAGACTTGGTTTGGCCAAAAGCTTGCAGGAATTGATCATCACTGTTGAAACCAATGAATGCACTTTTGAAAAATTGTCGCTGGCTTACGATACTGAACTTTCGATTCACCGCGAAGCAATTTTAAGCCTGCTGCAATTGCTGCACGATCAACTGCCAAGCATCCATCATGCCCAAGGCCAGATCAGTACCATCGCTTATCGCAACCGCATGATCAGATTAAACGCCGCGCGCATTGCTTCAGGTGAACATCAAGGCCCCATTATTGCGGCAGGTTCCACCGGCACTATTCCTTCAACGCGTGCCTTGCTCAAAGCGATTGCCTGCCACCCCGAAGGGGCGGTTATTTTACCAGGACTGAATACAATTGCTGATGATGCCTATTGGGCGCTGCTTCCGCAAGAACACCCGCAATATTCGATGAAGCTTTTTCTGCAAGAGCTAGAACTTAATCACAAACACATCGCACATCTGGGCGTGAAAAATGGCTCGTCAACAGCACCGCGTGATTTTTTAATTTCGGAAGTAATGCGCCCATCAGAGACCACCCATATGTGGCACAGCGTGTTGGCCGCCAAACATGATCGCGTCAAAAAAGCCAGCCACGGCATCAGCGAAATTTCAGCCCCTGATCGCCAGCTTGAAGCGCGCAGCATTGCTGTGATCATGCGCAAAACGTTAGAAGTCGAACATGAAACCGCGGCCTTGATCACGCCAGATCGTGATTTGGCCATTCGCGTCAAAGCCGAACTGCGGCGCTGGAATATTGATATTACTGATACAGCAAGCCTTGCGCTGAACACCAAAGGCCAAGGCCATATTCTGGAT
>JANXRO010000128.1 GCA_025356765.1 Hyphomicrobiales bacterium
TGGCAAGGCCGCGTGGCAGAATGCACCGGCGCCAACATTTTCTTCATCAAAGATGGTGCCATCCACACACCCATCGCCGATTGTTTCTTGAACGGCATCACCCGCCAAACTGTGATTGCCTTGGCCAAAGCTCAAGGCATGGATGTGGTTGAAACGCGCATCATGCCCGAAGAGCTGACGTCGTATAACGAATGCTTCATCGTAGGCAGCGCAGCCGAGGTAACCCCCGTTGCCGAAATTGGGCCCTATAAATTCAAGCCCGGCAACATGAGCCGCACCTTGATGGACGCTTATTCAGCAGCTGTTCGGGCCTAATTTAGCGGCGGATGGCAAAAAAACCTCAAAAGCGAACAGTCAGGCTTAGCAATCGCACGTTCCAAACCATTGGGGGCGAAAATGCTTTTTGGAGTGATCTCTACCATCGCGCTATGACAGCCACTGTGGCCAGGTTATTGTTGGCGGGTTTGGGCATCTTCCTTCTCAACAATCTGTTCTTTGCTATACTCTATTCGTTGGATAGTTCTGCCGTCAGCAATGTTATAGCGCCCAAGTTTTTGGATTTGTTTTTCTTCTCCGTGGAAGCTTTCACTACGGTTGGCTTTGGCGACATGCACCCCGCCAACACCTGGGGCCATGTTGTCTTCAGCCTTGAAGGTTTTTCTTCAATTATCGAAACTTCCGCGCTGACTGGTTTGATTTTTGCACGCTTCTCAAAACCGCGAGCACGTATTTTATTTGCTGATAACCCAGTAGTTGGCACTTATGATGGACATCCCACATTGATGTTCCGCTTGGCCAATGCGCGGCAGAATTTTATTTCAGATGCAAAAGTGCAACTATGGATTTTGCGTGATGAAGAAAGCAAAGATGGCCCGCGTTATCGGCGCTTTCATGAAGTGCCTCTTGCGCGGCAACAAAATCCCACTTTCATTTTAAGCTGGACGTTGTTTCATCAAATCAACAAAGCCAGCATGTTCTATGGATTATCGCCCGAAGATTTGGCCGAGAAAAATTACATTTTCATTTTAACCATCAAAGGCGTGGATGATACATCGTCACAAGAACTGCGCGCGCGAAAAAATTATGGCTGTGAGCAGATTATGTGGGGCCGGCAATATGTCGATATTTTACATGTGGCCGATGATGGCGCCATAACATTGGATTATCGTGATTTTCATAAAACCCGGCCAGACAAAAACGAAAGCTAGTTCTTGCCCAGCTCTAAAGGCGCGGCTATCGTCTTAAAAAAAGAAGCGAGGCTGCGACATGTTTTACGGACAACCTGAGGGCACTGGCTACGAGGTTATAGACCCACGTTTTGAAACTTGCCTTGTGGGTCATGCGCGCGTCGAAAGGTTGTGGACAGGCTGTCGCTGGGCCGAGGGGCCTGCATGGTTTGCGGCCGGGCGTTATCTGGTGTGGTCTGATATTCCCAATAATCGGATGATGCGCTTTGATGAATGCGATGGCCATGTTTCGGTGTTTCGCCAACCTTCAAACTATTCCAATGGCAACACAACAGATGGCCAGGGCCGCTTGGTTTCATGCGAACATTTGGCAAGGCGCGTCACCCGCACAGAACATGACGGCGCCATCACCGTGCTTGCTGATCATTTTGACGGCAAGAGGTTCAATTCCCCCAACGACGTGGTTGTAAAATCCGATGGTTCAATCTGGTTCACAGATCCTTCATATGGAATTTTGTTTGATTATGAAGGCGGCAAGGCAACAAGCGAAATTGGTGCCTGCCATGTTTATCGCATCGATGTTTCAGGTGAAATTACGCGCGTTGCCACTGATTTTGAAAAGCCCAATGGCTTGGCCTTTTCACGCGATGAAAAATTTCTCTATATCGCTGATACAGGCATCACCCACAAAGTGGGCGGCCCTAAACATATTCGCAAACTTGTTGTGAATGCCGATGGTAAAAGCTTGGGCAAATCAACCGTGTTTGCAAATTGCACTGCAGGGCTGTTTGATGGCTTTCGCGTCGATCAAGATGATCGCATTTGGACAAGCGCTGCCGATGGTGTTCATTGTTATGACCCAGATGGAACCTTGATTGGCAAAATTAAAGTGCCAGAACTTGTTTCAAACGTTTGCTTTGGTGGCCCAAAAAGAAACCGCCTCTTCATCTGCGGCACCACGTCGCTCTATTCATGCTATTTGGCGATTAACGGGTAAGTCTTCATCCTTCTCCTGCGCCAGCAGGGGAAGGTGGATTGCGCTTCCTTAAGCGCAAGACGGATGGGGTTGGTGGGAATTGCGACATAATTTTCCCCCTTGACAATGTTCTTCCTATGTTCCAATACCCCGTCATGGATTGGAATGGAGCACTCAAAGACCACCGCGCAGCACTTATCGGCATTGTCGATGAGATTTTTGCGTTGTTGGGACTTGTTCTTGATGGAACCATCAAGCGTTTGCCCAAACTTCTTTATCATTCCGCTGAGCGTTTGTTGCTGCCTGCTGAGGCCGCTGTTCGCAGGTTGATTGTCATTGCTTCTCGTGGGATGAAAGTTGAATTGCTTGCCCCACGCCCTATGCCAAAGGATTTGCTGATTGTAGCTAAGGGCACGGGGCCAAAACCCTTTCAGCTTTTTGACACGCGTAAAACTTTTCATGAAAGCGAACCAAAGCCTAAAATTCTGCCGCGTATTCATAGTTTCAATCTCAGCCCACTTGTCCCACAATTTCAGCCCATAAAAACAGTTGAAACCAGCCTTGATGCCACCCAGCTTTGCCGCCGCTATCACGCGCTAAAATCAGCCCTTGAAAACCTTCCCAACCAAGCCAAACGTTTTCTCCGCTGGCGTTTGCGTCGATTGGCCAAACAAGCCCCAAAATTCACATCGCCAATGCGCCCCGGCCCACCCCCCGGCAGCCGCAAACGACCGCGTGATTCAATCGATTTTATTTTGAAAGAATGTCATGATTTAGCGTTCATGGCGCTCTATGAAAATACAAGTTGAGGGCCAGCCTCACTCACCGTAAGGAATCCAGATATTCTTCGCTTGCGTGGCACGGCGCAGATATTCACCGCCCTGCCCCTGTTGATCGTTAAACCAATCAACAACCTTGCCGTTGTTCACCCAGGTTGATTTCACATTGCCAGCAGATGCCTTTTCCACCATCGCCGAATTATCACCATGATACCAAATAGCCGCAACCTCGTCATGCTCCGCCAAAACTTTTGCCAATTCATCACGCGCACCCGTTACAATATTAACAACGCCAGAGGGCACATCAGACGTATCCAACACTTGATAAAAATTAGTGGCAACCAATGGCTGAGATTGTGAAGGAACAATCACCACGCGATTGCCCATGGCCATCGCTGGCATCAAAAGCGAAATCATCGCCAACAAGGGCGCTTCATCTGGGCACACCAAACCCATCACCCCAAAAGGCTCATTAAACGCCAGAGTCGTTTGGCGTTTGGCGTTGGTGGAATGAATGCGCCCATCATATTTATCGGCCTGTGCAGCATAATAAAAAATGCGCTTTAACGCAGCATCAAGCTCACGCTTGGGAAATTCAGATGCACGCGCATTCAAATTCTCTGCGATAAAATATAAAACCTGCGCGCGGTTATGCGCTGAGGCCTGGCCCCAAGCTGAAGCATTGCGCGCTGCTTCCACAGCGTTGCGAATATCTTTGCGGTTTCCCAAACCTGCTTGGCCGATGATCTGGCCCTTGGCATTTTTCACATCATAAGAATAACCAGAATCAGGCCGCGCCTGCTTGCCGCCAATATAAAGCTTTGCCGTGCGATCAATGCCATTGCTTAAACCTTGATCAGTACTGGTCGAGCCTGAAAGTGCCGCACCTTTCTGTGGCTTAGAGGTGGCCAATTTCTGCTGCCAGTTTGGCACAAGATATTCATAAAGCCCCTCGCGCCCGCCTTCGCGGCCAAAGCCTGATTCCTTATATCCGCCAAAACCAGCGGCCGCATCAAACTGGTTGGTGGAATTAATCCAAACCACACCGGCCTTCACCTTGGCTGCGGCATCAAGCGCCACGTTGATATTTTCAGACCATATGGAAGCCGCCAAACCATAACGCGTATGATTGGCGATTAACATTGCTTCATCAGGTGTTCTGAAAGTCATAGCCGAAATTACGGGTCCAAAAATTTCTTCGCTCATCACCGTCGAAGAAGGTTCAACATCCAGAAACAAAGATGGCGCAAAATAATTGCCCTTGGCTGGCAAAGCGCAAGGCGCTTGCACCAAGGTGCCACCTTCTTCTTTGCCCTTGTTTACCAACGCCGAAACCCGCGCCAGTTGCACGGGGTCAACCAATGGCCCCATATCATGTGATTTATCCAAGGGGTCACCCACCCGCAAAGACTCCATCCGCTTTTTCAAGCGTGCTATGAAGCGTTGATAAATACCTTCTTGCACCAGAAGCCTTGTGCCAGCACAACACACTTGGCCTTGGTTAAACCACACCGCATCAACAACGCCTTCAACGGCGGCATCAAGATCAGCATCTTCAAACACGATGAACGGCGATTTTCCGCCCAGTTCAAGCGAAAGCTTTTTGCCTGAACCCGCAGTCTGGGCGCGGATCAATTTGCCCACTTCGGTTGAACCTGTGAACGCAATTTTGCTCACATCTTTATGAGCAACCAAAGCAGCACCTGTTTCACCATCACCTGTCACAATGTTCACAAC
>JANXRO010000227.1 GCA_025356765.1 Hyphomicrobiales bacterium
AATGAAGCCAACAAGGCTTGCACTTTGTCGCGCACCAACACATTGCGAATGGCGGATTTAACTTGGTCATAAGGTTGGGCAGCACCCATCTTGCGATCATCCAAACGAATAATGTGCCAACCGAAATCGGTTTTCACAGGGGCTGACACTTCACCTTGTTTTAAAGCAAAGGCCACTTTGGAAAATTCAGCCACCATTTCAGGGGCTGTGAAATATCCCAAATCGCCGCCGTAATCTTTTGATCCGTCCAAGCTGTATTGCTTGGCCAAATCTTCAAACTTGGCGCCAGCCTTCAACTTTTCTTCAATGTCGTTGGCTTCTTTTTCTGTGGCCACCAGAATGTGGCGCGCGCGAATGCGTTCTGTCTGCGTAACTTTAGCTGATTCTTTGTCGTAAGCCACTTTAATTTCTTCTTCAGTCACCGAAGGGCTGATTTTCAGGGCCAAATAAGAATCACGCAGCGCTTTTGCCTGATAGGCGGCAAGCCTGCGCTTATAATCATCAGACTCTGCCGTGCCTTCTTTGGCAGCAACTTGAGCCAGCAAATGGCGCTCGATCAAAAACTCAACAACGAAAGGAAACCGCAGTTTTGCTGGCATATTTGGCAATTGGCCAATCACATCATCAAAGGCCATGCGCACTTCTGATGTTTTAATTTCATAGCCGTTTACGGTGGCAACTGTCTTGTCATCGCCAGTTAAAGGGTCGGGTGTCGCTGCGGTTTGGGCATGTGCGCCCGCCACCAAAGATAAGCCAAATACGCCCGATATAAGTGCTATTTTCAAGACATTGCGAAGTTTCGACATGTAATCCATCGTTTTAAGTGTGCCCCCATTTGTTCTATATTGGTGCAATGGCCCGCAAACAAGGCAATAATATGCCTTTTTGGAATTTGTTGCTGTGTTGCAACAGGTTGAAAGATCTGCATTTGCCGACTATGTGAGGCATTATCAGAGTTCAAGCGGGTGAAACCCCCGCGCAATCATTTGGGGTTTTCCCCGTCAGGAACGATACTATGCTTGGAATGCGCTCACTTGCCGCAAAAATTTTTGGCACGACCAATGATCGAAAATTGGTTCCCTTTCAAAAGCGCGTTGCCGCAATCAATGACATGGAGCCCACCTATGCGGCCTTGTCTGACGCAGAATTGATGGGGCTTACAGCCCAATTCAAGGCCGAAATTGCTGCTGGCAAATCATTGGATGATCTTTTGGTGCCAGCTTTTGCTGCCGTTCGAGAAGCTTCCAAACGTGCCTTGGGCCTTCGTCATTTTGATGTGCAAATGGTGGGCGGCATGATTTTGAATGCCGGCATTATTTCAGAGATGAAAACCGGTGAAGGCAAAACCTTGGTTGCCACGCTGCCGGTTTATCTCAATGCGCTTTCGGGCAAGGGTGTTCACGTTGTTACAGTGAATGACTATCTGGCAAAACGCGACTCCGCGTGGATGGCCAAGGTTTATGGCACCTTGGGTTTGACCACTGGCGTGATTGTGCACGGCCTTGATGATAATGAACGCCGCGCTGCTTATGCGTGTGATGTCACCTATGGTACCAACAACGAGTTGGGCTTTGATTATTTGCGCGACAACATGAAATATCATCTCGAAGAGATGGTGCAACGCGGGCACAATTTTGCAATCGTCGATGAAGTCGATTCCATTCTGATTGACGAAGCCAGAACGCCCTTGATTATTTCCGGCCCCAGCGATGACATGTCTCAACTTTATAATCAGTTGGATCAGTTCATTCCGCAGCTTGATAAAGCCGATTATGACTTGGATGAAAAGCAACGCCAAGTGACATTGACTGAAGTTGGCAACGAACATTTGGAACAATTGCTCACGGCGGCTGGCATTTTGAAAGAAGGCACCATTTATGATGCGGGCAATGTGGCCATTGTGCACCACATTCAACAAGCGCTTCGTGCTCACACATTGTTCACGCGTGATAAAGATTACATCGTAAAAGATGACGAAGTGGTGATCATTGATGAATTCACCGGCCGCATGATGCCGGGCCGGCGTTATTCTGAAGGCTTGCACCAAGCCATTGAAGCCAAGGAACATGTGACGGTTCAACCTGAAAATGTGACAATGGCATCCATCACCTTCCAAAATTATTTCCGCATGTATGAAAAGCTTGCGGGCATGACAGGCACAGCCTTGACGGAAGTTGAAGAGTTCATCGATATTTATGGTTTGGACGTTTTAGACATTCCAACCAACGTTCCTGTTGCACGCAAAGATGACCATGATGAAGTCTATCGCACAGAACGTGAAAAGTTTGATGCCATCATCACCACCATTAAAGATGCACAAGCCCGCCACCAACCCGTTTTGGTGGGCACAGTGTCGATCGAAAAATCTGAGCTTTTGTCAAAAGCGTTGGAAGCCGCTGGCATTAAACACAATGTTTTGAATGCGCGTTTCCATGAACAAGAAGCCTTGATCATCAGCCAGGCGGGTGCGCCCGGTGCAGTGACTATTGCCACCAACATGGCAGGCCGTGGCACCGATATCAAGCTTGGCGGCAACTTGGATATGCGCATCGACAATGAACTGGGCCATCTGGCTGAAGGCACCGAACGTGAACGCGCTATCCAAAAAATCAAAGATGAAATCGAATCCAACAAGCGTATTGTGATTGCTGCGGGTGGCTTGTTTGTGATTGGCACGGAGCGCCATGAAAGCCGCCGCATTGATAACCAATTGCGCGGCCGTTCTGGCCGTCAGGGCGACCCCGGCCATTCGCGGTTCTATCTTTCATTGCAAGATGATTTGATGCGCATTTTCGGTTCGGACCGATTGGATGGCATGTTGCAAAAGCTTGGCCTGAAAGATGGTGAAGCCATTGTTTCAAGCTGGATCAACAAGGCTTTGGAAACCGCGCAGAAAAAAGTTGAAGCGCGCAATTTTGATATTCGCAAAAACTTGTTGAAATTTGACAACGTTATGAATGATCAGCGCAAGGCGATCTTTGATCAACGCGTTGGCATTATGCGCGGCGAGGAAGTTTCTGAAACGGCCGATGACATGCGCCACCAAGTTGTGAATGATCTTGTGGCCAAGCATATTCCTGAAAATGCTTACGCTGAACAGTGGGATGCTGCGGGTCTTCGCGAGCGTTTGCGCGAAGCCATTGCCATTGATTTTCCGGTTGAAGATTGGGCCAAAGAAGAAGGCATTGCCGACGAGCAAATTCGTGAGCGCGTGATGGAAGCGGCTGATGGCTATTACAACGCCAAGCGCGAAAAATATTCCGCCGATATTATGGTGCAGGTTGAAAAGGCCGTGTTGTTACAAACCCTCGACAGGCTTTGGCGCGAGCACATCATTACCAATGATTATTTGCGCCAAGTGATTCATTTGCGTGGCTATGGCCAGCGTGACCCGTTGAACGAATATAAAACCGAAGGCTTTACACAATTCCAAGAGATGGTGGCGCGCTTGAAAGAAGCTGTGACCAGCCAATTGATGCGCGTTGAAATTCAATCACGCCCCGAAGGTTCGGAAGTTTTGCCAGATCAAACCCCTTTGCCAGAAATGGAGTTGCATCATATTGATGCAACAACAGGCCAAGATGAGGGCGAAAACAGCCAGCCCATTTTCGGCACCATGAACTTTGAGCAACAGGTTGTTGTAGAAAAGCCAGCCAAAAAAGCAGTGAAGCGCAATCCGAAAAAGCCGGAAACATGGGGCAAGGTCAATCGCAATGATGATTGCCCTTGCGGATCTGGCAAAAAGTTCAAGCATTGCCATGGTGCTTATGTTTAAATTGCTTATGTTTAAGGCCGCGTTTTAAGCCGCACCAACATAGGCCATTGCTGCCATCATGCCGCTATTCATGTGGTAAAGGTGGTGGCAATGAAACGCCCATGTTCCAGGGTTATCAGCATCAAATTGAATGGTGACACTTTGATTGGCCGGAACCAGAATGGTATCACGCACAGCACCATCAATGCGCTTTTGGCCCAGGTCCACCACTTTAAAATAATGCCCATGAAGATGCATAGGGTGGGCCATTGCTGTTAGGTTTTGCAAAATCACTTCAACGCGATCACTTTGATGCACGTTGAACAACACGTCATGCATCATACTGGGTTTGCCGTTAAAGCCCCAATCATAGTTTCCATCGCCACCTGTTAGCGTTATGGATTGGTGGTTGTTTGGCGGTTCATCGTTGCTCTTGACAACAGCACGCAGTTTTTCTTCCAACGAGAAATCCAGCGCATCTCCGGGTACATCTTTGTCGGCCAATTTAGCAATTGCGGCCTTGGCCGTTGCCAAGATAATTCCGCCGCGTCAGGGATCACCTTCCGATTGAAATAGAATCGGATAAGCACCAATTGCTTGAGGAAGCTTCACGCGGATATCAGCACGTTGCGCAACACCCAATGGAAAACGCGAACCCATCACGGGCTTTACCGTGTTGCCATCCGCGGCAAAAAGTTCGCCGTTCAATCCGCCCAAATCAATCCAAAAATTTGTTGCGGCAGCGGCGTTGATAATGCGCAAACGAATTTGGCCGCCTTGTTCAACCTGCACAATCTCAGGGTCGTCCAACGTTCTGTCATTGGCCAAAATTGCGTCATAGGCAATATCGCTGCCCATGGTCATGCCAGCCATTTGGTGGCTGCCATTGGCTCTTAATTCTGCAAGAATTTCAGCGGCATCACGGAAGGTGAAATCATGCAACATGATCACGTGTTCTTGCTCATCAAACAACGGCTTTTCAGTTTCACGAATGATCAGCGGTGCTGCCAACATGCGCTGTTCTTGCAAACCCAGATGTGAATGCATCCAATGGGTGCCTGCCTTGTTGTTTGGGAATTCATAATTTCTGGTTTCACCGGGTTTAAGCGCGGCGACGGGCAAGGCTGGCACACCGTCTTGTTCCACAGGGGGCGTTAAACCATGCCAATGAATGGCGGTGTCTTCAGTCAAATCATTCATCAATGTTGTTTTGAAAGGCTGGCCAAAAACCATATCTAAACCCGACTTTCCCGCAGCATTGATGATGGAGAACACTTTTGCAGGCTTTCCCTTCACATCCAGAATACGCGATGAAACCTTAAGTTTATGCTCGATGGTTTCTGCATGCGAAGCGTTCAAAAATGGCAAAGAGGTTAACAAACCAAGGGCTTTTCTGCGGGTGATTAACATGGTCTTTACTTCGTCCTCGACATTTTTTGCATTTTCCCAATTCAATAAAAATTGCGCAATCGTTTTAATCTCGCTGCAACGAAGCGGTTGCTAAGTGTTAACGATGAGGCGGAGAATATTATGATCAATACGGCTATTGTTAGGAAGGCAGATCAGTTTTTAATTGACGATCGTGGCGCCACGGCCGTTGAATATTGCGTTATCGCCTGCGTGATTGGTTTGGCCTTGTTGCCATCATCAAACGGACTTCAGCAAGCACTTGTGGATAAGTTTGTACAAATCAATGGCTGGTTTAAATAAAGCTCTAAAGCCCGCGTCCAATATTCATAAATTTGTCGCGTCGTTGTTTGCGGACAACTTCTGCCGATAATCCAGAATAGCTTTCTAATGTACGCGCAATTGCTTCTTTGGTGGCGTTAATCGCCTGCGCGGGAACACGGTGTGCGCCGCCCAAGGGTTCAGCAATAATTTCATCAATAACGCCAAATTTCTTCAAATCTTGCGCGGTGATTTTCAATGCGGTGGCTGCGTCTTTCGAACGCGCCGGATCGCGCCACAAAATCGATGCCGCACCCTCGGGTGAGATGACGCTGTAAATTGCATGTTCCAACATCAAAACACTGTTTGCAGTGGCAATGGCAATGGCTCCGCCTGAACCACCCTCGCCAATAATAACAGCAATCAACGGCACGCCCAATGATAAACAACAATCAGTGGAACGGGCGATGGCTTCAGCTTGGCCACGCTCTTCAGCGTCAACACCGGGATAAGCGCCTGTCGTGTCAACAAAGCTTAAAACTGGCAGTTGGAATTTATCTGCCATTTCCATCAGCCGCACGGCTTTGCGATAACCCTCAGGCTTGGCCATGCCGAAATTATGTTTCAAACGGCTTTCGGTGGTCGAGCCCTTTTCTTGGCCGATCACCACAACTGCTTCGCCTTGAAAACGGCCAAGGCCGCCCACAATGGCTTCATCTTCGGCAAACTTGCGATCACCCGCCAGCGGCGTGAAATCTGAAATCAGCTGCTCAATATAATTCAGCGCATGGGGCCTGTCTTGATGGCGGGCCACCGAGGCTTTTTGCCATGGCGTGAGGTTCAGATAAAGATCGGCCAAAATCTTGTTGGATTTTTTCTCTAAGGCCTTCACCTCGTCGGCAATCGAAACCTTGGGGTCTGATTGTGCAAGGGCGCGCAATTCGGCAATTTTGCCTTCAAGCTCAGCCACGGGTGTTTCAAAATCAAGAAATGCTTGCATGTGTAGGGAGGTGCCTCAAAACATAAATCGTTGTGTGTTACTGGCTTTTGGCAATGGTCTTGTCAACCCGCCTCAACCTGGCCTGGATTTGGTACGGCGTGCCAAAGGGTGGAACTGTTCAACCGCATCTTTCAGGCGTTCCACCTGAACATGGGTATAAATTTGTGTGGTTGAAATATCGGCATGGCCCAACATTTGTTGAACGGCGCGCAAATCAGCGCCTTTGGCCAAAAGTTCAGATGCAAATACATGCCTTAGCACATGGGGTGAAACTTTGTCGGCATCAAGGCCCGCTTGGCGCGCCAAGGCCTTTAATTCCAAGGCAAAATGCTGTCGTGTCAAAACCCCTTGGGCTCCGTGAGAGGGAAAAAGATATTTGGCCTCATTTTCACTTTGGGCTCGCAAAACGGGCAAATAGGCCGCGATGGTTTCACGCGCCGCTTTTGAAAGTGGCACTAAGCGTTCGCGCCCGCCTTTGCCTTTGATCATCAAAAACGCATCGCTGCTGGTGACAGCACGCACCGTCAGGCCAATTAATTCAGAAACGCGAAGCCCGGTTGCTGCTAAAATTGTGAGAAGGCAGTTGATCCGCATGGCCTTGAATTGCGCCAAGCCCTGCTTGTCTTGCATGTTGTGGCGTGAAGCTTCCAGCAAGACCAGCATATCGGGCTTGCTCAAAATTTTGGGCAGGCTTCGTTGTGAACGTGGGCCTTCCACAATGGCTGCGGGGTTTTCAGAAGCCTTGGCTTCGGCATGTAAAAAACCATGAAATTGTTTAATGGCAGAAAGCCTGCGCGCCGCAGTTGCCCGTGCCAGCCCAAGCCTTTCGCCTTCGGCCTGAAAATCACGAATATCATCGGTTTTGGCATCAAGCGCATTGACTTGGCGGGATTTGAGAAACTCTAAATAACTTTCCAAATCGCGCTTATAGGCGGCCACTGAGTTATTGGCAGCGCCGCGTTCAGCGCTCATCATTTCTAAAAAGCGATCTCGTAGGCGATAATCGCCGCTAATGTTGGCGGAGCTTTTCATGCGGCAATGATTTTATAATTTCGCTTGGCTCTGGCGGAAAAGATGCCAAGGCTAAGGCTGCACCATAAACACAGCCAGCAATAAGGCCTATTACAAAAATAAATTTAAACGTATCGGGCATCGCGCGTCCTTAAGCCCTTCAACATAGTCTTTGCCAATGATTTTGCCAAATCGCTTCTGCTTTGCGAAATTCATTTAACTGCTCTAAAAGCCCCATTCAAATGGCAAGACGTTCAATTTATAAAGATATTGAAGCAACATCAGAAGCTTTGGGCAGCCGCGCCATTGTTCTGGTGGGCTTGATGGGCGCTGGCAAAACCAGTGTGGGACGCAGATTGGCTGAAAAGCTGAATGTGCCTTTTGTGGATGCAGACCACGAAATTTGCATCGCCGCGGGCAAAACCATTCCGGAAATTTTTGCTGATCATGGTGAAGATTATTTTCGGGAAGGCGAACGCCGTGTCATCACCAGGCTTTTGGAAAATGGCAAACAGGTTTTGGCCACGGGCGGGGGTGCTTTTATGAACAGCGAAACCCGTGAGAATATCCGTGAACATGGCGTTTCCGTCTGGCTTAAAGCAGATTTGGAAGTGTTGCTAAAACGTGTGGCCAAACGCAATGATCGGCCGCTGTTGAAACATGATCCGGCCGCTGTAATGAAAAAACTGATTGATTTGCGCTATCCGGTTTATGCCTTGGCCGATATCACCGTTGAAAGCCGTGATGTGCAACATGGCCAAATGGTCAATGAAGTGATCAAGGCTCTGGCCCAGTGGCCCGGATTGGAATTTGCCAAGAATGAAAACTGAAACGGTTCATGTGAACCTTGCCAACCGCAGTTATGATATTGCCATTGGTGAGAACTTAATTGGTGGCTTGGGCGAAAAGATCAAGCCTTGGGCAAGTCGCGGCTTTGTGGCCATTGTGACAGATACCAATGTGAGCAGATTTCATCTCGAAACTGTGCAAAATTCGTTGGCCAACAATGGTATCACCTTTCGAGTCATCGTTCTGCCCGCAGGCGAAGCAACCAAGGGCTATAAGCATTTGGCTGACCTGTGTGATAGTTTGTTGACCGCTGGTGTGGAACGCAAGGATGTGGTGGTTGCGCTGGGGGGCGGTGTCATTGGTGATATCACCGGATTTGCCGCCGCAATATTGCGCCGTGGTGTAAACTTCATTCAAATCCCCACTTCGCTTTTGGCCCAAGTTGATAGTTCTGTTGGCGGCAAAACCGGCATTAACTCGCCGCACGGCAAAAACTTAATCGGGGCATTTCATCAACCCGTTGCAGTGTTTGCTGATCTGAATGTTTTGAAAACCTTGCCTCGCCGGCAACTGGCTGCGGGTTATGCCGAAGTTGCCAAATATGGTTTGCTGGGGGATGCGGCTTTCTACCTTTGGCTTGAAACCCATGTGGATGGTATTATGGCGGGCGACATGGTTGCCACTGCTTATGCGGTGAAACACAGTTGTGAAATGAAGGCCAAAATTGTGGCGGAAGATG
>JANXRO010000234.1 GCA_025356765.1 Hyphomicrobiales bacterium
TGTTTCGGTAGCAAAATCAGCCAAGATTTTAGCGCTTTTGCAAAACTGTAAAATCTATCTGTCCACACCAAACCTCGATCAAATCGAAGCCTTAACAGGAACGCGGCAGCCCGAAGCAGCGGCCAAATTTCTGCATGCAAAAGGCCTTCTCAACATCGTCATTCACGCAGGCCAACACGGCGCATTTGTTTCAGATGGCCAAAACTTCAGCCACATTCCCGCCCAAGCCAAAACCATTGTTGAGGTGACCGGAGCAGGCGATGCAGCAACCGCCGGTCTGGTGTTTGGTTTGGCTCAAAACATGCCGCTGGCCAAAGCCGCTGAACTTGGGCAAACCATGGCCGCAAAAGTAATTGCGTCTGAACTTTCAACACTGGAATAATATGCTGATATTTTCTGTCGCCGTAAAATCTGCCTTAGCCAAGAGCCAACCCATCGTGGCTTTGGAATCAACCATCATCGCCCATGGCATGCCGTTTCCACAAAATTTTGAAATGGCAAAAAAGGTTGAATCGATCATTGAGCAGAATGGCGCAACGCCCGCCACAATCGCGATCATTGATGGCCAGCTGCGGGTGGGATTATCGCACTCCGAACTTGAACTTTTCGCGAAATCTGGCCCGCAGATTATGAAAGTATCAACGCGTGATCTACCTTTTGTGGTTTCCCAAAAACTGAACGGCGCAACCACAGTGGCCTCCACCATGCGCATTGCGGCCATGGCCAAAATTGCGGTTTTTGCAACAGGCGGAATGGGTGGCGTCCATCGTGGCGCCGAAACAAGTTTTGATGTTTCAGCAGACTTGCCTGAATTTGCCAGATCCAATGTGGCGGTGGTGACAGCAGGTGCAAAAGCCATTTTAGATTTATCTTTAACGTTGGAAACCCTTGAAACTTTGGGCGTGCCCGTTGTGGGGTTTGGCACAAATGATTTTCCGGCGTTTTATTCTCGTGTTTCTGGTTTGAAAACGCCGATGCAATGCAACAGTGCTCAAGAAGTTGCAGCAATGATGAAAGCCAAGTGGGAAATGAATTTGCAAGGCGGGTTAGTCATCGCCAATCCAATTCCGCAAGCCTTCGAAATTCCATCTGCTGAAATTGCACCTGTTATTGAAAAGGCCATTTTGGAGGCAAAACGCCAAAACATTGCTGGCAAAAATGTAACGCCATTTTTGTTGCAACATTTAGCCAAGGTAACAGCCGGAAGATCTTTAACAGCCAATATCGCTCTGGTCGAAAACAACGCGGTGGTTGCCGCCAAAATAGCGGTCGCTTATAGCCAATAACGATAAACGTAAATTCCAGTCATCAAAACGCCCGCACAAATAATCAGTGTACGGACGATGTTTGGGTCAATCGATTTGGTCAATTGAATTCCCAATGCGCCGCCAATCACAGTTCCAATCATCATTACCAAAGTGTGAGACCAATCGATCAACCCAAACCACTGGAAAAAAAATATGGCCGTTGCATTGGCTAAAAACGCAAACAGGTTTTTCAAGGCGTTTAATGTGCGCAGTTCTAAACTGCTTGTGGCGCTCAGCACCGAAAGAATGATAACGCCCGCACCTGCGCCAAAATATCCGGCATAAATCGCCACAGGCAACAATAACACTTGCCTCAGCTTTGCATGATCAGAGCCGCCACCCAATAAGCCGCTAAGATATTTCTGGATCGATTTTGAAAAAGCAAACAACAATGTTGCAATGCCAATCAAGGCGGGCACAGAATTCGTGAAAGTTTTTTCCGGCGTAACCAAAAGCAACCAAGCGCCCAATGCTCCACCGATTACCGCCACCAACAACGTGAGCCGGAACGCTTTATCATTATGCGGTAATTTTTGCAGATCACTTAAAAAGCCAACGCCATTGCTTGATGTAACAGCCATGGCATTTGAGGCATTGGCCACAATTGGAGGCAACCCCGCAAAGAGCAGAGCGGGAAATGTAAACAATGACGCCCCACCCGCCATGGAATTGGCCAGCCCTCCTAAAATGCCTGCGCAAATCATTAAGATAGCTGTATAAAAATTCATGTGTTCCGCCTTCAAACAATCATAGTAATAACAATTGAGATAACCTACCTATAACGACAGCCCGCAAATAAAGAAAAGTAACAAAGTTTCCATATGGATCAAATCCAACCTTATCTTGATTATTTCGGCAACCACCCGAACTGGGCCATCGCCGTTGTGTTTTTAATTGCAATGGGCGAAGCTTTGTTGGTTATCGGCCTGTTTGTGCCATCAACAGCCGTGCTGATTGGGGCAGGGGCTTTGGTTGGCACAG
Source organism: Hyphomicrobiales bacterium (assembly GCA_025356765.1). GTDB lineage: Bacteria > Pseudomonadota > Alphaproteobacteria > Rhizobiales > Aestuariivirgaceae > Aestuariivirga. The sequence goes on from JANXRO010000234.1 coordinate 2,289, forward strand.
GCAAGCTTCCGTTTTGGCCGGTGATGATTGCAACGACAATTGGCTGTATCACGGGCGATCAATTGTCTTATTGGGCAGGCCGCATGTTTGGCGATCGGTTGCGCAATTTATGGCCTTTAAAAAACTATCCCCATCTTCTCGCCAAAGGTGAAGACTATGTAAAAAATCATGGCGGCGTTTCAATTGCACTGGGCCGCTTTGTGCCCGGCATTAAATCTGTGGTGCCCGGAATTGCCGGCATGTTCGGCATGGGGCAAATGTTTTTTTTGTCAATCAATGTTGTCTCTGGCATTGCGTGGGCAGCGCTGCATTTGTTGCCTGGCGTTGTCTTGGGCCAGGCCTTGGCATTGGCCGGTGAATTGAGCGGCCGGCTGTTGATCGTGTTGCTTGTCTTGCTCGCTGTCTTGGCTATTGCAGGCTGGTTGATCAGGTTGATTGCGGCCAGCATCAGCCCCTATCGCAAAGCGGCGCAGGGCTATATTTCGCAATGGGCGAAGTCAAAATCTTCACCCGCGATGAAAAGATTCGGCGCTGTCATTGCGCCACAAAATCCGAATTCTGTGTTGCTCATTCTTCTGGTCGTGTTGGGCTTGGCGGCACTCGTGGCTTTGATTGATTTGCTGTCGGGCTTGGTACTGAAACAAGCTGTTGGCAATTTTGATCATTCGCTGTTTAATTATTTCAGCGAGCTGCGCTCGGTTCCCGGCGATGAATTGTTTGTGCGCATAACAATGCTGGGCGATGAACCCGTATTATTCGCAGTGGCTGCTGTTCCCATAATCTGGTTTTTGTTCAAACAAAATTGGCGCGCAGCCATCGCCACATTTGCCGCAGTGGCCGCCGCCAAGCTTATTTCGCTGGGCTTTAATTTCCAATTCAATTCAGGCGGCTTTGAAGCCGCCCGTCTTGGCTTTAAATTTCCAAGCAACCATGCCCTGATGTCTGGAACAGTTTTAGGTGTTCTTGGCGTTTTGGGCGCGCGTGGTATTGGTCGCTGGAGCCAAGCGCTTATCGTTGCCAGTTGTGCCATGGTTGTCATCGCCATTTCTTTCTCAAGGCTTTATCTTGGGGTCAGTTGGTTCAGCGATATTGTGGGTGGCGTTTTAATTGCCAGCATCATTTCGGTTATTTATTCTGTTGCAATCGCCACAATACATATGAGGGGCTTCAAGCCGTTGGCGCTTTTGGCAACATCTATCGCAGTTTTGTTCATTGCAGGCGGCATCAACATTCAAAACAATTTTGATAAAAAGGCCGAACGCTATCAACCCATCAACAAGATGGTAAGTTTCGGCCAATCAGATTATTTGGCAAGCGGGTGGAGCAAAGTTCCAGGCCAGCGCATCAACTTGGTGGGCACGGCATCAGAAGCTTTCGTCATCCAATGGGTGGGTTCATTATCAAGCTTGAAGGCTGCATTAGAGCGCGACCATTTTACCCTGTGGGATAAATGGAGTTGGCGCGATGCCTTGCCCTATATGAACCCCAACGCCGCATTGGCCGACGTGGCGCCAAGCCCTGCGGTGCATGAGGGTTTAAAAGCAAAACTGACGGGCACATTGTTTGATGAAATTCATAAGCCCAAGCGCATTGTGCTTCGTGCGTTTCAATCGAACGTTCGCGTGTTGTCTACAACCGCAGAACGCGTTTACCTGATTAACATTACGCTTGAGAATTTAAAACCAGATCTGGGCATGTTCGCTGTGCCCAGCAACGAGGCTATCAAGCCAGATGACATGGCGACGATTATCAAAACACTGACGGATGATCCGCAAATTGAAACTTTGGCCCGCAACATGTTGGCAGGCCAGCCTGTGCTGATTTTGAAGCCCAAATCTTAGCTGGATTTTGGCAGAGCCTTCCGCCATATTCCGCCCAAATTCGAGACCTAGATTGAGTCACCTTAAAGAAGATTGACATGCAGCTTTTGAAACAGTTTTTCACTTGGTGGAACGGCCAAACCTTGAATACGCGTTTTTACACATGGCGCAAAGGCACGTTTGTGGGCCAGGATGAAATGGGCAACACATATTATAAAGCAAAGTCAGCAATCCCTGATTCCATTCCTGAACGTCGTTGGGTCATTTACAGGGGCTATTCTGAGGCATCTCAAGTTGGCCCGGGTTGGCACGGCTGGCTGCATCATCGTGTTGACGTGGCACCTTCGCAAGAAGCTTACGTGCCGCGTGAGTGGCAAATGCCGCACCAAGAAAATCTAACCGGTTCTGCTGGCGCATACCATCCACCAGGGTCCATCGCTGTTGGCGGAAAGCCGCAAGTGCGCACGCCAGATTATCAAGCATGGAAGCCTGAATGAACAGCACAAAACTTGAAACGCTGGTTGGCGCTATCGTTATTCTTGCAGCAATTGGCTTTTTTGTTTTTGCCGCCAAAGCATCGGGCTTTGGGGGCGGCATGGGCGGTTATCATGTGAGTGCCCAATTTGATAATGTTGATGGCGTGGCGGTTGGCTCTGATGTGCGCGTTGCCGGAATTAAAGTGGGAACCGTTGTGGGCCAACACTTAGACCCCAAATCTTATCAAGCGCAAATCGACATGGTGCTGCAACCGCAAATCCAACTGGCCGATGACACGTCAGCCAAAATTACATCAGAAGGTTTGTTGGGTTCAAAATTTGTCGCTTTAGAACCTGGTGGCGCTGATGGCAAACTGACAGAGGGCAGCGTTATTAGCTACACCCAAGGCTCTGTCGATATTTGGTCTTTGATCAGCCAAGCCATGTTCTCAAAATCTGGTTCATCACCGTCGCCAGCAACAAAGCCAGCTGATCCGGCCGTAACACCCAAACCATGAAGCAAATAATCTGTGGGGGCGCATTGCTGTTGGTGCTGAATGGCACAGCCTTTGCGGAAGTTAAAACCAATCCAATCGCTTTGTTTGCAGGCCTTGATAAGATCATGGGCCTAACAACAAATTTTGAAGCCAAGATTGGGGAAGAAAAAAAATTCGGCGGCCTTATTGTGAAAGCCGATGTATGTGACACGCGCCCAATTACGGAAGACCCTAAAACTGTTGCCTTTGTCGAAGTTGATGAGCAGCTGACAGATGGTTCACGCAAGCGTATTTTTTCGGGTTGGATGTTTGCTGAAAGCCCCGGTTTGAATGCTGTTGAACATCCGCTTTATGATGTGTGGTTGACGGGGTGTCGGGATCCGAATGCACCGCCGCCGCCAGTTGAGGCCGCGCCAGATCTTTCAACATTGCAAGACCAGATTGATAGTGGCGATAAGCCGCCGCCAGATTAATTCAGTTTTATGTTGATCGTGTTGCCCAAGATAAAACGGCCTCGGCATCAGCATCTTGTGTAAAGGCGGCAAAATTTCCGGTGCCATCAAGGCCTTCTTCTAAAATTGGACGATAGTCTTCTTTCAGAATTGTATAGCAACCAAACTGTTCAAGATGCGGGTTCAAAAATTGCGCATCAAGCAATTGAAACCCACCAAAATTCAATCGTGCCACCAAATGCACCAGTGCCACTTTGGAAGCGTCGTTTGCGCGTGAAAACATGCTTTCACCAAAAAAAACCGCACCGATACGCAAACCATAGAGGCCTCCTACCAACTGGTTATCTTTCCATGTTTCGACAGAATGACAACACCCCATGGAATGAAGCTGGCCATAAAGTTTTAAGATGCGGTGGTTGATCCACGTCTCATCGCGATCATCAGTTTTTTCGGCACAACATTTCATCACGGTTTCAAAACTCGTATCGATGCGAATTTCAAATCCGGCATGACGCACAGATTTGCGCAAAGACTTTGAAATGTGAAATTTATCGAGTGGAATAACACCGCGTTCGTCAGGTTCCACCCAATAGAGTGCCGGATCATCGGCGCTTTCTGCCATCGGGAATATGCCTGCCGCATAAGCTTTCAACAAAACTTGCGGCGTTATCGAATTCATTTCGCCGTTCGGGCCAAAAACTTTTCAAGCCAATGGATATCATAATTTCCGTCAATAATATCGGCTTCGTTCAGCAAGCGCTGAAACAGCGGAATGGTGGTGTCAACGCCTTCAATAACAAATTCAGAAAGCGAACGTTTCAAACGCATCATGCATTCGGCACGGGTTTTTCCAAACACAATCAACTTGCCAATCAAACTGTCATAATAGGGCGGAATACGATAGCCCGAATACAAGGCTGAATCGATGCGCACTCCAAGCCCACCGGGAAAATGCACCGCGTCCACTTTGCCAGGTGAAGGCGCAAATGTCTGCGCATTTTCTGCATTAATGCGGCACTCAATGGCATGGCCCGCAAATTGAATATCGCTCTGTTTGTAAAGAAGAGCCGCACCAGATGCCACGCGAATTTGCTCTTGCACAAGATCAAGCCCGGTGATCATTTCCGTTACCGGATGTTCCACCTGCAAACGCGTATTCATTTCAATGAAATAAAACTCGCCCTTTTCGTATAGAAACTCAATCGTGCCAACACCTTCATATTTCAAATCGCACATCGCTTTGGCCACACGGTCGCCAATGGCGCTGCGTTGTTCAACATTGAGTGCGGGTGAAAAAGCCTCTTCCCAAACTTTTTGGTGGCGGCGTTGCAACGAGCAATCCCGCTCACCCAAATGCACGGCGCGGCCTTGGCCATCACCCAACACTTGAATTTCAATATGGCGCGGTTTCTGCAAATATTTTTCAATATAAACTTCGCCATTGCCAAATGCGGCCTTAGCTTCAGATTGCGCCGTTGAAACTGCCAGTTCTAATTCGCTTTCGTTATTGGCCACTTTCATGCCGCGCCCGCCGCCGCCAGCTGTGGCTTTTATGATGACAGGGTAACCGATTTCTTTGCCCACTTTGCGGGCTTGCGCCACATCGGCCACACCGCCCTCAGAGCCCGGCACAACCGGAATGCCCAAAGCTTTGGCCGTGCGCTTGGCTTCAATCTTGTCGCCCATGGTGCGAATGTTTTCAGGGGAAGGGCCAATGAACTTGATGCCATGTTCGCCCAAAATTTCTGCAAACTTGGCGTTTTCAGATAAAAAGCCATAGCCAGGGTGAACTGCATCGGCACCCGTAATTTCACAGGCCGAAACAATGGATGGAATGCTTAAATAACTGTCTTTCGCGGCGGGCGGGCCAATGCAAACACTTTCATCGGCCAGCTTCACATGCATCGCATCCGCATCAGCGGTGGAATGCACAGCAACGGTTTGAATGCCAAGCTCGCGGCAGGCTCGCAAAACCCGAAGCGCAATTTCGCCGCGATTGGCGATCAGGATTTTTTCAAACATGGTTTATTCAATCACCATCAACACTTCGCCAAATTCAACCGGCTGGGCGTTGTCGATCAACACTTTCACCAGCTTGCCAGATTTGGGCGCAGTGATCTGGTTCATGGTTTTCATCGCCTCAATGATCAATAAAGTCTGGCCTTGCTTCACGTTGGATCCAACGGCAGCGAACACCGGCGATTCTGGGGCAGGGCATAAATAAGCCGTGCCCACCATGGGAGATTTAAGTGGCGTTCCCGCAATTTCGGCAGCGGGTGCAGGAACGGCTGAAGCAGCAGCCATCGGCGCGCTTGGCGCTGCTTGGGCTGGAGCCGCGTGATGCACCACCGAAGCCGCCTGAATTTGGCGAGACACGCGAACACGTGCGCCCTTATGATCAAGCTCGATTTCAGACAGACCCGTCTCATTTAGAATTTCCGCCAATTTGCGGATCAGGCTCAACTCGCCTGATTCAGCTTTAACGGGGGCTGCGGAAGGTTTTTTCTTGGCAGGCATTATGCTTTTCCTGTGCTCTTCAAAATGCTGGAAAGGCCTTCCAGCGCTAATTCATAACTTTTTGGCCCAAAGCCGCAAATCAATCCATGGGCCACGGGTGATATATAACTGTGATGGCGAAAACTCTCGCGTTTGTAAACATTGCTCAAATGCACTTCAATCGTGGGCAGCCCCACGGCTTTGATAGCATCATGCAAAGCCACAGATGTATGCGTATACGCGCCTGCGTTAATCACAATGCCCAACGCATGTTCACGCGCATGGTGAATGTGGTTGACCAGTTCACCCTCGATGTTGGTTTGCCTAAAATCAATATCAAACCCAAGCGTTTTGGCTTTGGCAGCACAGGCCTTTTCGATGGAAGCCAATGTGTCTGTGCCATAGATTTCGGGTTCGCGTGTGCCCAACAGGTTCAGATTGGGTCCGTTCAAAATATAAATCATTTTCATAAAGCCGTTATAGCTATGAGAAAGCCATTTGAAAACGATCTAATTCCAAGTTTTAAGCTTGGTTGATTGAATAGACTTGTCTGCCTTTTAGCAAAGTTTGCAACCACCATTGGCGCGCACGCCAGCGATTGCTGCCATCAACACATCTTTTTGCTCATAGCCCGGGAAAAGCGTTCCATCGACAATGAATGCAGGCGTGCCCGTAATCAACAAAGCCGAAGCCAGTTGTTGGTTTTTGGCCAGCGTCGCAGCAATTTCAGGAGATTTCATATCAGCCTTCATTTTGGCCAGATCAATGCCAATCGATTTTGCGGTGGCATCAGTGCTTTGCGGCGTAACCTTGCCTTCAGTGGCGAACAAGGCTTGGTGAAATTCCCAATATTTGCCTTGCTTCACCGAGGCCATGGCAGCCTTCGCTGCATATTCTGAGCCTTCACCAAAAATCGGAAATTCTTTCATAATCACGCGCACGTTTTTGTCGGCGCCGACAATGGCTTGCATTTCTTTGACACTTTTGCGGCACCAGCCACAATTATAATCCATGAATTCCACAACTGTCACATCGCCCTTAGCGCTTCCGGCGATTGCGTCTCCAGAATTATGGAAAATCTCTTTGGAATTGCTTGAAAGCACATTGGCGCGGGTTTCAATTTCGGCCTTTTTGTCTTTTGCGTCCAAGGCATTGGCCATGTCGCGCAAAATTTCAGGGTGCTGCACCAAATAATCATGCACCAGCTTTTGCAACTCTTCTTGTTGCGCGGGGGTGAAAGAATCTGCCTGGGCCGGAATCATTAAACCAAATGACAAAACCAAAGCCGCAAAAAGCGAAATAATGTGGCGCATAGAAAACTCCTTCAATTCCATCATACTGCCGCACGAATAGCGGGCAACCCAATCACAAATACTTGACTATTTCTTGTTCGCAAAATTTAAAATATCGCTGGCCCGCAACCATTCCGGGGTGCCGCGCTTAAAATATTTTTGGGCAATTGTAGCTTTATCAATTGCCAACTGGCGGTCACCCACTGAATAAGCAAATTCTGCCGTGGCCAATTCAGCTTCAGGCAGTTTATTTTGAAGGCCATAAGCTTGTGCCAAAAACTTATAAATTTCTGGCTCGCCCGGTTCGGTGAGTTGTGCGGCTTTTAAAAGTAAAACAGCTTGGGCCGCATGGGCCGGATTTTCAGAACCAAGCAAAACCTGCGCATGTAAAATTTGCAAAAGCCCATTGCCCGGCAAAATTGCGCGTGCCTTCACAATGGCGGCCAAGCCTTCATCTGCCCGGCCATTTTCTAAATAGGCTTGGGCCTTCAATTCCCAAAAATAGGGGTCTTGCGGCAATTCATCTGTCAGGCTTTTGATAATCGGCAACGCATTGGTCATGTCACCGCGCCGAAACAACGCAATGGCGTGGGCATAACGCGCGGGCAATGAAGTGTCTGATGCCGGATAGCGTTGATAGACCGCTTGTGGCTGAAGAAAGCCAACCAGTTTTGCTTGGGCCAATTTATGCCGCAAAATTAATGCCGGGCTGTCCGGCTTATTATAATTGGCTGAAGCCTTTGCCGTTGCTTCCAAAGTGCGTAAACGATCAAATGGCATGGGGTGGGAATAGGCATAAGGATCAGCACCATGGGTTGAAGCAAGCGACTCATCTGCCAAGACGCGGAACAAATCCAACATGCCCTTCGCACTTTGCCCCGTTGCCTCAAGATATCTTAAAGCAGATTCGTCAGCGGTTGCTTCCATCGCGCGTTGATAAACCAAAACGCCTCGTTGGGCTGCCTGTTGGGCACCCAGAACAACACCTTGGCCCGCTTGTGCAGCCGTGGCACTGCCTGCCATGGCGCCGCCCACAATTGCGGCAATTCCAAACACTGTGCCGATGATGGATTCGGTGCTGGCCCGGGCCAATTCACTGTTCATCTTGGCCAAATGGCCGCCAGCAATGTGGCCCGACTCATGGGCCAAAACCCCAATCACTTCGTTGGGTCTGTCTGCTCTGATAATCAAACCAGCGTTGATAAAAATGCGCTGCCCACCAGCAACAAAGGCGTTGATGCCGGTTTCACCAATCACCACAACTTTGGCAGCGTTTGAATTGATGCCAGCCACTTTGAAAATGGGCTTGGCATAAATGCGCAGCAGGCCCTCAATTTCCGCATCGCGAATAATTCCAGCGCCTCGATTGCGCTTACTAGGGTCGCTCTGATCAGGCACAGCCAAAGCAGATTGCGCCGAAATAATGGCGGCAAGAAACAACGAAATGGGGCGAAACAATTTCAAACGGTTCAAAACTACATTCTTAATTATGCAACGTCTGCGCAAACAAATTTGGCGTCGGCCTTGAAGTCATTGTCATGCCCGTTTTCGCAGGCATGACATTTCCAAATAAATTAAGGCACCACGAAGGCGGTTATTTCTTGCTCCACCAACCGCCTTTGCGTTCCTTCACTTCGGCTGAAACTGTGGGCGCTGGCGGTTGCCATTTGCGCACCTCGGGTTCAGGCACAAATTCTGGAATCTTGATGACAACAGGTGCTGGAGCGGGGGCTTCATAAACAGTTTCAGCTCTGGCTGGGCGTTCTTCACGCGGTTCATCTGAACGCGGTGGCCGGTCGCCCCGAGGCTTATCCCCGTGGTTGCCATTGCGGTCACCATTGCGATCCCCGTTTCGATCACGATTGCGGCCAAACTTGCCACGCCTGCGCCCGCGCTTTTCTTGGCCCTGATCAGAATTGCGATCAGCTTTATTTTCTGAACCTGCCTCTTCAACAGTTTCAGGCGCATCTTCCACATTTGATTCAACACCGTCCGGTGCCTCATCTTCAACGGATGCATCAGCATTTTCATTGCTGGCTTGTGAAGCGTTCCCATTGGTTTCATCACGGCGATTTCCACGCCGACCACGCCTACGGCGTCTGCGTGTTCCGTCACGTTCGCCAGCTTCGCCATTGTTTTCAACCGACCCATTTTCTTGTGGTTCGGCCGAAGCCTCAACGGAATCTTCCACCGTCTCATCAATTTGTTCGTCTGCGATGTCTTCTTCAACTTCAGGCTCTGTGCTGAAAGCAGAATCCATTTGCACGGGCGCTGAAGCAATGCGGCGCTGAATTTTTTCACGATCAGGTGCGCGTTCAATAACGGCTTGTGTGCCGCGCATATCTTCGCCACCAGGCACCAAGAATATCGA
>JANXRO010000275.1 GCA_025356765.1 Hyphomicrobiales bacterium
ACCGTGTTGTTCTTCACGATATAGGCGTTGGATGAAGTGCCCTCTGTCACAAAACCATCTTCCACCATCCATGCTTCAGCGGCACCTTTTTCATAGGCTTCCTGCTTGCCCAAAACCGGGGCCAGAAGCATCACAGATTTAATATCGCGCCGCAGCCAGCGAATATCAGCCGTGGTTACAACGTTAACGCCAACCTTGGCGTTGGGATTATCCGTCAGGCTCATCACCTGTGGAAATGCCACCAATGAAGAGGTAATGTCTTTGGGAAAATTGAACATTCGATCAGCGATGCCGCGCGTAATCTGCATATAAATAATGCCCTCTTTCAGATTGTTGCGGGCAATCAATTCGGTGTGAACTTTCGTCAGTTCTTCAACCGAACACGGCCAAGCCATTTTAAGTTCGCGCAAAGATCGTTCCAGCCGTTCCATATGCGGGCCATAATCCACCAGCTTGCCGTTCACGATAGGGGTGACTTCATAAACCCCATCGGCGAACAAGAAGCCGCGATCAAACACTGAAATCTTGGCATCTTTTTCAGCCAAATATTCCCCATTCACATAAACGATGCGGCCCATGATTAACCCTTAAATGTTGCAGTGCGAAGCTTGGGGGTTGGTTTAGCCCGTGCCGAAGGCTAGAAGCAAGCCATCGTCAACAACAAACAGGCATATCTTGAAGTCAAAAATAGCGGACAGCGCCATAAAGGCCATGTTGGAGCAGGAATCAAAGCTCTATGTCCAACGTAACCCAAAATCACAGGCGCTCTCGCTGAAGGCTTCACAGAATTGGCTGCGTGGCGTTCCCATGCATTGGATGGTGGATTGGGATTTGCCCTTCCCTTTGTTTGTTGAAGAAGCCAAAGGCAGCACTTTAAATGATGTTGATGGCCATCAGCTTGCTGATTTCTGTTTGGGCGACACCGGTGCCATGTTCGGCCATTCGCCGCCTGCCATTGCCGAATGCTTGGCCAAAGCGGGCGCTAGTGGCCTAACCACCATGTTGCCTTCGCCGGATGCAGCCCTTGTGGGCCAGCTTTTGCAAGATCGCTTTGGCCTGCCGTTTTGGCAAGTAACCGCCACCGCATCAGATGCCAACCGCGCTGTCATCCGCTGGGCCAGAGCCATTACATGCCGCAACAAAATCCTGATTTTCAACCACGCCTATCATGGCTGTGTGGATGATACATTTGTCACAGCTGATCATGGCCAGATTAAAACCGTGGAAGGCTTGGTGGGCGAACCGCGAGACTTAACCCAATTCACCAAAGTGGTTGAGTTCAATGATGAGGCCGCGCTGGAAGCTGCATTGAAAGATGAAGACGTGGCTATCGTGTTGGCCGAACCCATAATGACCAATGTGGGTATGGTTTTGCCCAAGCCGGGCTTTCTCGAATTGCTCCGTACACTGACGATTAAAACCAAAACATTGCTGATATTCGATGAAACCCACACTCTCACATCAAGCCCCGGCGGCTATGCAAAATCTGTCGGCATTCTGCCAGATGGTTTAGTGTTCGGAAAACCCATCGCGGGCGGAATTCCCGCCGCCGTCTATGGTTTTTCAAGCGCCGTTGCCGCACGCATTCAAGACTATTTGAAACACCGTGGCCAAGGTCGCTCCGGCATTGGCACAACCTTGTCAGGCAGCCGCATTCAATTGGCCCTGATTAAAACCACATTGGAAACATTTTTTACGGATGAGGTTTTTGAAAGCCTGATCGCAAAGGCCCAGCGCCTGCAACGCGGCATTGCCGATCTGATCAACAAACATTCACTGCCATGGCATGTCACACGCGTTGGTTCTCGCGTTGAATTCATGTGTGTGGAGAAGCCTCCCGACAACGGCTTTGAAGCCTCCCACATGATTCACCAGCCCATCGATCAGGCGGTGCATCATTTTATGCTCAATCGCGGTGTGGTCATCACACCGTTCCATAATATGATGTTGATCTGCGAGGCCACAACAGAGGCCCAGATTGAACATCTGGTTATCAATCTTGAAGCCTGTGTCACAGAGCTTCTGAACTGAACTGGAGACTATAATGGGTATTGTAACCCCGCGCCTTGGCGCTGAAGCTAAAAAATTCTTGGATGCCAATCCAGACATCATTTCGTTCCAGGTGATTTGGACAGATATGTGCGGCGTTATTCGCGGCAAGGTTTTGCGCCGCGATGAAGTGATCCCTGCGTGGAATGACGGCCGCTTCATTCCCATCTCGGCCCTTGTGCTGGATGTGACAGGCCAAGACGTGCCTGAAACCGGATTGGTGTTTGATGAAGGTGATCGTGATTTAATTTTGTGGCCCGTGCCCGGAACTTTTGTGCGTGTGCCATGGCTTGAAGAACCAACGGCGCAATATACGGCCCACGTGCATGATCTGGATGGCGTGCCCCACTATGCTGATCCGCGCAACGCCCTGCAACGCATTGTCAAACGCTTCAAGGAAGAATTGGGCATGAACCCGGTGGGCGCTGTGGAGCTCGAGTTCTATTTGATGGATAGAAAATCTGCCTTTGAAGGTGTGCCCGCATCACCCAAAGCCTTGGTGAACGAACATCGGCCAAAGCATCAT
>JANXRO010000297.1 GCA_025356765.1 Hyphomicrobiales bacterium
CGCATGCGCACGGCAAGAAATGGCGCATCATCCACAATGATGCCGCATTTTTCGACTGGGGTAACAAGATAATATTTGCCATCATCATCCAAACGCAAAATGGATGAAAACAATTTGACAAGCGGCAGACGCCCGATTGGAGAATTCATATAATACCAAAGGCCATCTGCGGCGATACGCATGTTGATATCACCACAAAAAGGTGGGTTCCATAGGTGAACCGGCGCTGGCCCTTTTATCTTGGCCAGCTCTGTTAAGCCTTTTAGAGGATCGCTCGCAGAGGACATGTTTAACATCTATAAGAGTTTAAATTCGAGTCGCAGCATAGGACAATGTGAATGCAGAAGAAAATTGTGAATGATATGGATGAAACTGCGACTAAATTGCAAGCGGCAAGAAAAGTTTTAAGTGATGTGATCTTCGGCCAAGAAAGTGTAATTGAACTTGCCTTAGTTGCCATTTTGGCAGGCGGCCACGCGTTGATTGTGGGCGCACCGGGCTTGGCCAAAACCAAATTGGCAGCAACGTTGGGAACTGTTCTTGGCCTTTCAGAAAAGCGTATTCAGTTTACGCCTGATTTGATGCCCGCAGATATTTTGGGTTCAGAAGTGCTGGATGAAGATGCCGCACGCAAACGTTCATTTCGCTTTGTGCCGGGCCCGGTGTTTTGCCAATTGTTGATGGCCGATGAAATCAACCGCGCATCCCCGCGCACCCAATCAGCCCTGCTGCAAGCGATGCAGGAACATCACATCACGATAGCTGGTGTGCGCCATGATTTGCCCGAACCGTTTCACGTTTTGGCAACGCAAAACCCCATTGAGCAGGAAGGCACCTATCCATTGCCCGAAGCCCAGCTTGATCGGTTTTTGGTGCAGATCGATATTTCTTATCCGCCGCTTGAAGCTGAACGCCGCATGTTATTTGCCACAACGGGCAATTCAGAAGCAGTGGTGAAGCCCGTGTTGGATGCTGAATCGTTGATGACAGCCCAACGCTTGGTGCGCGATGTGCCGGTTGGTGAACAGGTGACAAATGCAATTTTAAAAGTTGTTCGCGCTGCAAGGCCATCGGCTGAAGCTGCCTCTTATGTGAATGAAGCCGTGGCTTGGGGGCCAAGCCCGAGGGCGGCACAAAGCCTCATGTTATGTGCCAAGGCACGCGCTTTGTTGCAGGGGCGCTTATCACCTTCGGTTGAAGATGTGATTGCGTTGTTGGAACCAGTTTTAAAACACCGCATGGCGCTGAATTTTGCGGCGCGGGCTGATGGCATAACCCTGCAATCAATCATCCAAAAACTGGCGGCAACTTTGGCTTAAAATGTTAGGCAGCCCCAAGCATATTGAAACCCATGCACAGAGTTTGGGCCAAAGCTTGCCGCCCTTGTTGGTGGCAGCCAATCGCATTGCCACAACGGTGATGATGGGTGTGCATGGTTTGCGAAGGGCCGGCGCTGGCGATAATTTTTGGGCCTATAGGCCTTATAGTTTTGGCGATTCAACCCAGCGGATTGATTGGCAGAAAAGTGCAAAATCTGATCAAGCTTTCATTCGTGAAAAGGAATGGGAGGCCGCAAACACCTTGTGGCTTTGGCTCAATTTGGGTCCGCGCATGGCGTTTCAATCGCATCTGGCGCAAACACCAAAAGCCTATCACGCAAAGGTTTTAAGCTTGGCCGTGGCCCAACTGGCTTTGCGTGCGCACGAACGCGTTGGCTATCTCGATGGTGTTACGCACGCTTCCCACGGCAGGCACATGTTTGAAAAACTGGCCACAACATTTGCCAAGAATGATGATGGGAAGTTGCCACAAGGCAGCGGTCATCATCGCTATTCAACCGGGCTTTTTGTTTCTGATTTCCTAGAAGATATTGATAGCCTGCAACGCAGTTTTGCTCCTTTGGCTGAAGCTGGCATGCGCGGACATTTGGTGCAGGTGGTTGATCCGGCCGAAGAAGTTTTGCCCTATGATGGTCGCATCGAATTTTTAAGTTTTGATGGACCACAAAAGTTTCATTCGCCGAAAACGCAAACGTTGCGGCAAGATTATGCAAAGGCTTTTGGTGAACAGCGTGAAGCGGTGCAAAACTTGGCCAAACGTTTGGGGTGGAGTTTCAGCATTCAACGCACCGATGAAAGCTTGGCCAATGCCGTATTGAGGCTTTATGAAAAAATGAAACTGCGATGATGAATTTTTTCAGTCTCATCAGTTTTGAGGCGCCGCTGGCTTTACTGGCGCTTTTGGCATTGCCTGTGTTGTGGTGGTTGCTGCGTTCCATTCCGCCACGACCAAAAACCATTTCATTTCCGCCGTTGAGCATTTTGTTGAAATTAAAACCGCGCGAAGAAACGCCCGACAAAATGCCGTGGTGGCTTTTGCTGTTGCGCCTGTGCCTGGCGGGGCTGGTTATTTTGGCTGTGGCCCATCCGTTTTTAAAAACGGCAGAGTCCATTACAAAAACCAATGGCCCATTGTTGGTGATGGTGGATGATGGTTGGGCCGCAGCGAAAACCTGGCCCAAGCAATTGCAGGAAGCCCAACAGATTTTGAATGATGTGAATGATCGCGTGGTTTATGTTGTTACCACCACAGCGCCGCAAAAACCCATCGGCAAAAGTGCCGCCGAGGCTTTGAAATCAACTCTGGCTTCACAGCCACTGGTCTTACCGACTGATCGGTTGAAAGCACTCGATGTTGTGAAAAATTTAACCCCAACGCCAACCGAAGTTGTTTGGCTGAGTGATGGGTTAGACCAAGCAACGGGCCAAGTTTTCCATGATCAACTGGTCAAGCAATTTGGCATGGTACAAATTTTTCAAGCTGCCCCACAGACTTCAATCACCGCGCTGAACGCGCCACACCTTGTGGGCGGCGATATTGTCGTCTCGG